>CAYPHJ010000015.1:52857-58509 GCA_964410485.1 uncultured Syntrophobacteraceae bacterium | reverse complement strand
AGGGGACTGCCGTGTCCCCGAGTAGCGATCTTCCGAGATCGCGTATCGAGGGGTAACGGTCCTGCGAAGCATACGCGGGTAACCGCCCTGCGGCCGCTGTCCCTTCACTCCTTCTCCACCCCGATTTTCATAGGAGCTCACGAAGGCCACAAGTTCGGATAAAGAGTTTCGAAAAATACTTTCTTCCTTCTTGCTCTTCGTACCTTCGTGGTGAAAAAATCTGCTTCTCCTTTGGTTGCGGCTCTGCCGCGCTAGGTCCTTCGTGGTGAGATCTCTGCTCCAGTTCTCTTTTCATCGTATCTTCACGCCTCGTTTTTTCTTGTCTTCTACCACCTTCCAACCCTGATCGGTATACCAGTCGATCTGCCGGAAAAGACCCGTCAAAATTCGCACATCTTTTTCTTCGAGTCCGGCCCGCCCGAGAATGCGCCGGAATGCCAACAGCATATGCTCCGGATTCTCCGAGTCGAGAAATCCGATCCTCAACAAGCTCCGCCTCATGCGGTCGAAAAGACGCTCAACAGCCTCGGCCGATGCACGCTCGACGAGTTTCCTGTCAGCGGGCGGAGTCAACGAAGCCAGATAAATCTCATAGAGGCAAATTACGGCCGCCTGTGCGACGTTCAAGGACTGGTAATCCGGATGTGTCGGAATCGTGATCAATAGCTGGCAGTGTTCCAGATCCTTGTTGCTGAGGCCGTGATCCTCCGGGCCGAAGATGAGAGCCACTTTGCCTGAGCGCGCCGCGGTCGCAATTGCCGGCGCGACCTCCCCCGGGGATTGGCTGTGCCTGCGGTAGAGTCCTGCTCGGCATGTGGTACCGATGACCAGGGTACAGTCGGCGATTGCCTCGCGTATGCTGGTGTAGGTGCTGGCCGCGCTCAGAATCTTGCGACCATGAACCGCCATTGCCCTCGCCCAAAAACTTCCGGTGCGCGCTTTACCTACAATTGCCAGATCGCAGGCTCCCATATTTTTCATGGCGCGCGCAATCGAACCGATATTGCCTGAACCGCGAGGTCTGACGAGTACGATGCGAATATTGGAAATCATAGTGTCAAGTGCCCGCCATCACCCCAATCCTCTTCGCGTCAGAGGTTGTGGCATAACCAATTCGCCCCAATGTTGTCATCCTGAGCAACGCGAAGGATCTGCTTTTGATGACCGACGACCGAGGACCGCCGACCGACGAACAAGCAGACTCTTCGTCGCGGAGTTTACCCTGAGCACGGTCCGAGGGCTCCCTCACAATGACATTACAGCACAGTCTCTCCAGCAGGGAAGACTTACGATTGGTGGGAGTTCGGCAAATTCGCCAATCACCCGTCCGTATTCTACTGCCTACTGATTACTGCCTACTGCCTACCGATTTTCCCGAATGGACAGTGTTTGTTCTTCAGGATGACACTACGATTTGTCATATCAAAATCTGAGCGGTAGTCGAAATTTTCATTCATGATGGAGCTGGGATCAGAAGTGTGCTCGGCGCCAAAAATGTGCCCAAGCTCATGAAGGAGCGCGATGACGTCCAGCGGCAATTCCGAGCCCACCCCCGTGTAGCGAAAGGGTCGTGAAACGGTCGTCACAACGTAGTTTCCTAACCCATGCTGGCAATCGCCAAGGCGGTCAACCCTCGGTCGCCCCGCTCTGACATATCGACTGCGTGGCTCCGCGGTGAAGGCGATGACCAGATCATAGGCTTCGGATTTGTTGCCGACCGGGAAAGCCTCTTTCAATTTGGCTAGCAGGTCGAGAGTCGAAGAAATCCGTTCGTGGGTTGGCCAAGGCGCGGTGCTCTGAGTTACCAGGCGGATACCGAATTCATTTTCGAAGTAGTCCGACGATGCCTCGATGAAGCCACGCAGTTCTTGTTCCCAGCGCGAATTGCGCTCCCTCATGGCGGGATCGGCGAGAGCTTTGACCCGCACGAGACGGTAGGACGAATCCGACCTTGGGAGGGCGCACGACGAGAGCAGCAAAGCGCTAAGGATGAAGCAAATTGTCTGTCGGCGCATAATCATCGGTCAGGATGGGAACGTCATGGTCAGCCAGCGGCGCGTCATAGTATGCGGTGGCGATATCGTGTATGGAATCCGGAAACAGGCCTTTGTTGATGGCGGTTGCGCGCTTAACGATTTCCTTGATGTCCAGCCGTTCTTTGTCCTTGGTGGCGATGACGATGACGTTTTGCACGGTTTCCAAGCTGACGTTGTCGGGACGGCGAGCGGCAAATACATAGGTCTGAGGGAATACCAGCCGCTGGGTCTTCACGAAAGAGCGCGCGATTTTTCCGGAAGACCCTGTAACCGCGCTAATAAGATTCGTCACAAGGATGCCGTTAGAAGTGAGCTTTCGGCGCACAAGCTCGAAAAACTCTTTGGTAGCAAGGTGAAAAGGCATGGCATCCGAGTGGTAGGCGTCGAGCAAGATAATATCGTACTGGTTGGGCGTGCGGGTCAAAAATAGGCGGCCATCCTGTGCATGAATGCGCAGATTCTTGCTCTCGCGTACGTCAAAGTGTGTTTTGGCGATCTGTATGACTTCCGGATCGATTTCAACGGCGTCCATTTCCAGTGAAGGAAATTCTTTTTCTAGCTTCTTCGGGATGGAGCCGCCGCCTAACCCGATGATCAGCATCTTCTTGGCGTCCGGCCTAAAGGCGAAACCGAGCGATGTATACCGTGAATAGATCAGCCGGAGCGCGGTGGGATCTTTTAGATTCATCGCGCTTTGTAGCGTGCGGTCAAAATAGAGATAGCGAGCCTCCTCGTCCTCTTCGACCCGTATCCGATGATAAAACGAGTCTTTCTCCAATATGGTTTTGACACGTGCCCATGCCATCGGCGTGATCGGATTCACGATTGAGGCGATTGCAACCGAAGCGACCGCTGCGGCCCTGGCGTATGCCATGCTGCGCACACCCACTAAAGGCAAAACGACCAGCGACAAACCGATCATTGTGAAGCCAAGAGAATGGATAATATTGCTCACGCCCAAAGCGGGAATCAAATAAAAAGCTGTTAGTAGTGTTCCAAAAATACTGCCGGATGTGGAGATGGCGTAAAGAGTTCCCGCCGTGCTGCCGACCCCCGCCAAGCTCGTGGCGGCCAATCTTATGACATAGGGGGAGATGGTTCCGATAAAAATTCCCGGTGGCAAAAAGTAGATCGTGCACGCGATCAGCGGGTTCCAACGCACGCCGAAATCGACGCTTGCTACCCATGAATTGACCGTCGGATAAACGAACGGCAGCAGCAAAATAAGAAAACCGGGAATGATCAGTAGGACCATGAGCCGGGCATAGGACGGATTGCGCGCCGATAACCAGCCACCCCAAAAGTAGCCGATGCTCAGAGCCGCAAGGACAACGGATATCAAGCTGCCCCAGACAAAAATCGAATTGCCAAAGTAAGGCGCCAATACGCGACTGCCGACGATCTCAAGAGCCATTAACACGGCACCGCTGACAAAGACCACCATGCTCAACAAAACTTGCGCTATCATTATGTTTCCCACCCCCAGTTACTTTCTTCGTCCACTACCATCACTGGTTCCAACACATCTTCGGAAATGCCTTCCAGGAACTGTGAAGGCCGAGACAGCACCATGCGTAATCCCCGATCAAAGACCTTGATGGGATAGGTGATGAACAAATTCTCTTTAGCTCGAGTCGCGGCTACGTAGAGAAGCCTGCGCTCTTCTTCCAGATCCTCATTGCTGTTGATGTTGTAGAATGACGGAAATCTGCCTTCCAGGGCCCAGATGATAAAAACAGAATGCCACTCCAACCCTTTGGCCGAATGAATCGTGGACAGCACCAGCGGACCTTCGTCGGGATCGACAGCCAGCACACCCGCGACGCTGTCGTTGGGCGGCTCCAGAGCCATGTCGCTCAACAGGCGTTCCAAGCTTCGGTAGCGTTCCGTGATGCCCTGAAAATGCTCCAAATCCCTTAAGCGCTTGGGATGATCGTCGGGGTGAGTACGTTTGAGGATCGGCACGTAGTATTGCAGTAGGTATTGTGTTTGCTCAACGGGCCGCTCCGCCCCTGCGGCGACCTCCAACACCTGCGCCAGCGTCTTGAGTCCATGGGAAACTTTGCCCGTTCCGTCAAACGATCGCAGCCGGTCCAGCGCTCGCTCGCTATCGACAATCCAGCGAGTAATCTTCTGAATCATCTGCGGGCCGACCCCTTCGAGCAGGAGGAGAATGCGGTTCCACGAAACGGTGTCTTGTGGATTGGCGAGAACTCTCAGGTAAGCCAGGAGATCCTTGATGTGGGTGGTTTCCATGAACTGGAAACCACCCCTTTTGATAAACGGAATGTTATGGCGCGTCAACTCCAGCTCCAAGTCAAACGAGTGAAAGCTCGAGCGAAACAGCACCGCGATATCCCACAAAGGCACACCTTCTTCCCGAAGCTCCAAAATCTTTTGGCAAACGAACCGCGACTGAATCTGCTCGCTCTCGGCTTGAACCAGCAGGGGAGTTTGGCCATCCGATTTACTGGTGAAGAGCCGTTTCTCGTACCGCTCATGGGCGCGGTGAATGATCTCGTTGGTCAGGGTTAGAACGGGTTGCGTGCTGCGATAGTTTTCTTCCAGCTTGACAATCTCTGCTCCGGGAAAATCATTTGGAAAATCCATGATGTTGCGGAAGTTGGCGCCGCGAAACGAGTAGATGCTCTGGGCGTCATCGCCCACCACAGCGACATTGTCATGCGTAGCCGCCAATAACCTGACAATGCGCGCTTGCAAATGGTTAGTGTCCTGGTACTCGTCTACCATAATGAACTGATAAGTTTCCGAAAGCCGCCGCCGGACAGTCTCACGGCCGGCCAATAGGTCTCTAAGACGCGTGAGCAGATCGTCGTAGTCCACTAGAGTTTTACTGGCTTTGTATTCGACATACCGCTCGTACAGGCCAAGCAGATCTTCGAGCGACTCATAGAGATGGGGGTAATCCCGTTCAATCAGCTCAGGAATGGTGAGCTGTTTGTTGAGCGCCATGCTGAATATTTCCGCCACCGTTTGCTTGCGCGGGAAGCGTTTGTCTTTCTGATTGAGGCCCATCTCGCCACGCAGGAGCTGGATGGCATCCTCGCTGTCTGGGCGGTCCATGATGGTAAAGGACGGAGGAAGATCGATCGCGCGCCCATACTCTCGCAGTACCAGGTTGGCGAACGAATGAAAGGTGCCGCCGGCGACGTGGCTGCAGCGGTTATCGATCAGCAGGCTGGCGCGCCGCAACATTTCTTCAGCGGCCCGTCGGGTAAACGTGAGCAAGAGAATCGAACGCGGGTCGACGCCGATATCGATGAGGTGGGCCACACGATGCACCAAGGTTCGCGTTTTTCCCGTGCCGGCGCCAGCGATAATCAACAAGGGCCCCTCAATCGTGGTTGCCGCCCGGTATTGCGCCTGGTTCAGCTCCTTTCGAT
Organism: uncultured Syntrophobacteraceae bacterium; assembly: GCA_964410485.1. GTDB lineage: Bacteria > Desulfobacterota > Binatia > UBA9968 > UBA9968 > CAYPHJ01. Next base: position 53,069 of record CAYPHJ010000015.1, on the reverse strand, counting down.
AGTCGACTCGGCCAGGGCGCAAAAGCGTCGTGCTCGTGTCACGAAGGATGTATTTTTTTGCCAAGGGAACTCCGCCTGCCGGCTAAATTACCCATTTTCCCGGAACGGGGCAAGCGATGCGCGCACCGCGCGCAATTACTGTCTAGAGTCTCGGGTCCCGGGTCTCGGGTTGGGGCGGGAAAACTCGAAACTCGAGACTCGGAACTCGGAAC
>CAYPHJ010000015.1:43911-52757 GCA_964410485.1 uncultured Syntrophobacteraceae bacterium | reverse complement strand
CCGGGTCTCGGGTTGGGGCGGGAAAACTCGAAACTCGAGACTCGGAACTCGGAACTGCGCGGCGGTGCGCGGAATGTCTTCTGTCTAAAGTCTCGGGTCCCGGGTCTCGGGTTGGGGAGGGAAAACTCGAAACTCGAGACTCGGAACTCGGAACGGCGCGCGGTGCGCGCTGGTTGCGGCATAGATGCGGTGTGGTAGTGTGTTTGACGTATGCACAGAAGCATCTCTAGCGTTCTGATGACATGCGCTCTCGTCGTAATGCTGGTATCTGGTTCTACAGTCGCCGCCGGCAATGAGGAAGAGCGCATGGCGGAGTTTTTCGACGAGGAGTACGGATACCGATTCAAGTACCCGGTGGCTTGGAAGATTCAAAAGCTACCCGAGGGTCAGGCCAACAAAGACTTTCGCGTGATGGTCTTCGGGCCTGCCGGCAGCTCTTTTATGGTCATTGTCGAACCTTTGGAGCAACAGACCGCTAAAGAGAATTTCAACACTGGTCAAGAGCGAAAGAGCAGGGTGGACGACTTGATATCCCAAACCATCGAGCATATTTATCAGACGGTGTCCCGCAACGTGCACGCAACCAAAATGACCATTGGCGAGCGCAGCGATTTGTCGAACGACAAAGCGCTTCAATTTTTCATATCGACTCTGCACACCAGGCCTGAGGGAAAAGCGGTCATTTTCGCCGGTATTCATGCCTTTCCGTTTGCCAAAAAGTATTCCGTCAATTTTCTCATGACGGCTTTTTTGGACGAGTCAAAGGCCACAGACAATACGCTTTCGCTGGTCGTCTTCAACTCTTTTCGGATAACGGGTGCGGCGGCGAAGACTGTTCCCTCGAGGCCGCAATCGCCGAAAGGTCTAGAGCCCGTTCCTTGAAGGTTGGCTGCTCCGATTTAAACTACAGACGCACACTGGCTTTAATTAAACTACAGACGCACACTGGTAAAAAGCTGGTCTGCTGCGCAAAGAGATAGCCCGTCTGCGTCCCAGGTTAGATCAGGAATGACGACCGATAATCGTCAGCCGCGGGTGTCTGCGGTCATCGGTCATTCTGCTAAGATCTCTCCCTGATTTGTTTTAGAGCCTGAGCGACCTTACGCCGGAGATCTACTACGTCGAACGGCTTTGCCACGAAATCGAAGGCACCCGCTTCGAGAGCAGTGGCGGCTACGTGCTTGGAGCTTACCGCGGTCAACATGATGACTTCACACTGCGGATGAAGGGCTTTAATCTGCTTTAAGGCCTCCATGCCGTCGGTTTTCGGCATGAGGAGATCCAAAAGCACCACGGGCGGTTTACTTTCCCGCACTTGCGGCAGAGCGGCATCCAACGAATCGGCTTCAAGAATGCGAAAATCCTTGCCGAAGACCATGCGTAAGGACTCGCGCACTCCGACTTCATCGTCGATGATCAGCAACAGCCGGGGATCCATGGGCACACCGCAGTAGCTGCATCTTAGCGCAAAAGCTTGCGTGGCAGAAGCAGTGAGCAGCGCCGCGCGCACCGCGCGGTTGTCAAGTTTCTGGTTTCCGCCAACCAGGAAGGAGGGGGGAATATCTCGGCGAAGCCGTAGCCCACTATGAGGGGAAGGGGGGGCGCCGTTGAATAAAAAAACTGCGCTGCGCCGGGGCCTTCTATTGTTTTCTCCTGGCGCTGAGATTAACATGAGCGAAATCTTTTCGTCTAAAGGTTGCGATGAGAAAATTAAAGACTCGTATCTTGGTTACTTTGGTTTTGGTTATCACGGCAACGTTAGGCTCAGCTTCAAAAGCCGAGGAGGTTCTGCTCGCCAATCCGGAAACGGTGCCGGTCTACCAACCCAAATTTTATCCCTTCGAGGCCGGGGAGAAGGCGGTCTATAGGGCAAGCTGGAATGGAATGGTGTCGGTTGCTACCGCGGAAGTGCAGACCATGCCGACTGTGGTGGAGGGTCGAAAGGCGTATCAGGTACGGGTAGAGGCCAGAACCAGTCGATTATTGGACTGGATCTGGCGCATGAGGGGCACCATTACATCCACGTTCGATGCGGTGGCGCTGACTCCGTCTCATTACCTTTTCCGGCAACGCGAGAACTCCAGGGTGATAGATACCGAGGCCATACTGAACAACAGGACCGATCGATGGGCCGTCAACCGGCAACAGAAAGGCAGGAAGCCGCGGGTCTTTGAGTTCGATTCGGAGAATACTTTCGACCCCATCAGTGCTGTGTTTCTCGCGCGTAGCATCGATTTTGATGTTGGTGATCGACTTTACTTCAAGGTTTTCGGTGGGCGACACCGTTATCTGTTGGAGTTAACGGTTGATGGAAAAGAGGCCGTTGAGCTCGATTCGGGTAAAAAGGTAAACGCGTTCAGGATCGTTCCGCGGATTCAAAACCTTACGAAGACAGGCTACGCAGGGCGCATTAATCAGGCCACGATCTGGATCTCGGACGACGAGCGGCGCTTGCCGATCAAGCTGAGCAGCAAGATCTTCGTCGGAACGGTTCACATGGAGCTCGTTCAGGACAAGCACGGCTTTCATTCAACTTCAGCCGATCTCGAGTCGCCGAAACTCTAAGGCGTCGGCTTGCCCGCCGGGGGAGTGACCGTGCCGGTCAACAGGCTTCCTACAAGGCAAAAACACATCGCGGCGGCTCTGACTATGCTGGTACTGGCGCTTTCGGGGTGCGCCGGTGGTGCAACGTATTCGGCTCAGCGCGCGCCACGAGAACCCGCGCGGCAGCGTTCCTTCTTCTACACCGATCATTTGGAGGTCCAGAAGCTGCGGCGAGTGGTTATGCCGCTACTGCGAGTGATGGACAACCCATGCCCTCCAGACCAGGTACGGATACAGGTCATCGACCACACGGAAATTAACGCGGCTAATGGCGGGTCGTGTCAGTTCTATGTAACCACGGGTCTGTTGAGACGAGCGACCGATGAGCAGCTTACAGGGGTCATGGCCCATGAACTTGCCCATCAAGATCTCGGGCACGTCGCCAGAGCGCAGGCAGTCGGTGCTGGGATCAATATTGGAGTCGCGGTTTTGGAACAGCTGATCCCCGGTAGTTCCCCGGTGTCGAAGGTTGCCGGAACGCTTGTCGCACGTAGCTATAGCCGTGCGGACGAGCTGGCGGCTGATCGGCATGGTATGGAGATTCTCCGCCGTGCGGGCTACCCTCCGAAGACCATGGTCGAGACGCTTAGCTGGATTCAACGAGTGTCCGGTCATACGGGTGGAGGCTTTTTGTCGACGCATCCGGCACTGGACGAGCGTATCGCTGCCCTGAAGACAACGCGATAGCAATAAACAATTCTCACGTTGGAGCGTCTAACGCGTGAAGGAGGCGCTTCGCTATGAACATCATCAACACGCAAAATCCTCGCCAGGTAATTCGTTCGCTGGCAACCGTCGCCTTGACGGTTAGTTTATTTGCCGGGTGTGCCGCAGGTGGCTTAACGACGCGAGAGAAAGGCGCCGGGATCGGCGCCTTGGGAGGAGCCGCTACAGGTGCTATCATCGGTTCCGCCGTACGCCATCCGGCGGCCGGGGCCGCCATCGGTGCCGCTCTCGGTCTGGGCGCCGGAGCCCTCGTCGGCGATCAACTCGAAGCGCGTGACATTCAAGGGCGCGAACAAGATTCCCAGATTTACAGAAATCAGCAGGAGATTGAATACCAGCGCCGTCAACTGGAGGATCTCAGGCGCGGGCGCGAGTACTAGAAGTAGCCTATAGTAGTTGATGAGCGAGCGCGCACGTTCTACACTCAGTCCTCGTGAAGATTCTAGTTACGGGCGCCGGAGGCCTCGTCGGCAGTCATGTTGCCCGCCGGTTTGCCGCCAAACACGAGGTTCTGGCGCTGGCCCACAGCGGTCTCGACATCACCGACCGTGATGCCGTCGCACGTTGTGTTGCTGAGGTCAAGCCCGAGCTCATCGTGAATGCAGCCGTCACGCAGGTGGATGAGTCGGAACAAGATCCGCTGAAAGCTCAAGCTGTCAACGTGACAGGGCCGCTCTTTCTCGCTCAGGCGGCAGCTCGCAAGGGGGCGGAAATCGTTCATTTTAGCACTCAGTATGCGTTCGCAGGCGAGCCACCCGGCCGCCTGCCTTACACGATTGAAGATGAACCGCACCCGGTGAATGTGTACGGAAGAAGCAAGGTCGAGGGAGAGCAGGCGGTGCTAGAAGCGTGCGCGCAAAGCTACATTGTTCGTACGTCTTGGGTCTATGGCAGCGGAAAAAATAGTTTTTTATGCACGGTCCATACGGATCTGAGGGCGCGCCGGCGCGTGCGCGCCATTGTCGATATCTGGTCGTCCACGACCTATGTTGAAGATCTTATCGATCGTCTTTTGCAAATTCTCGTCCGACGCCATCACGGGATTTACCATGTAGTCAACGAGGGAGTTTGTTCTTACTATGAGTTTGCGCTTGAAGCTGGACACCGCGCCGGTGTCAAGCAAGAAGAGATCGAGTTTTTGATCGAAAAGGTGAAGGAATCCGAAATGACGCGACCGGCCGGACGGCCTCGCTATACACCAATGCGCTGCTTGGTCTCCGAAAAGCTTGGCTTCGAGCCGATGCGCCACTGGCGCGCGGCACTTGCAGACTACGTGATTTCCAGCGCGGCGAGTTTCTCTGCCAGTAAATTTGGTTCTCCGTGCTGATCGGTGAAAAAACGCTCCACGTGCTCATCACGGACTGCCGCCAGCGTCGCCGGGTTCCAGTGCGGTCTCTGATCCTTGTCAATGAGGCGGGCCCTCACACCTTCGCGGAAGTCGGACTCAAGGCAGAAGTTTAGAGCCATATCCCATTCGCGCAAAAACACTTCTTTCAATGTGAGCCCCTTGCCGCTCCCGAGCTGGCGAAAGATGGTTTTGGCCGAAGTCGGGGAGCCCGCGGCATACGTTTGTATTGCGCTCTCGATCCACAGATCTGTACCATTCCAACCGCGCAGCGCTTCGTCAACATCTTCGATGGAGGTCTTGTTGACCAATCTTTCCACGACTTCAACGCGGCGCAACAGCTCAGATTGACTGTTCGGGTCCGATGTGGACTCCGGCAAGACGTAGCGCCGGAGAATGTCACGATTGTCTTGCGCCCTGGCGGTCCATTCGACTCCTGAAAGGCCGCTAATGGTGGCTTCTTTCCGGGCAGCCTGTACGACGGCTTCTGCCAAGCCCACGGCCACGGCATCTAAGGCGCTGAAGCGCGCGCCCGTCAAGCCGAGGAAAAGCCCGAGGGCGCCAGGCAGCCGGTTAAGAAAGTAGGTGCCCCCCACATCCGGGAACAGCCCAATACTGATTTCCGGCATGGCGAGCGTGGTCCGCTCGGTAACGATTCGGCACGAGGCGCCGTTCATGATGCCCAAACCTCCCCCCATGGTGATGCCATCGGCCCAACAGAGTATCGGTTTGGAATACACCTGTATAAGGTAGTCGACAAAGTATTCGACGGTAAAAAAATCGCGCGCGGCGGCAATGCCGCGGGATTGCGTCAGTGAGTTGACGAGAGACTTAACATCGCCCCCGGCGCAGAACGCGCGGTCGGAATTCGCATGAATGACGACACAGGCGAGATCTTTCCTTTTGTGCCATTCCAGTAGCTTTGCGCTCATCGCCCGGAACATCTCAGTGTCCAGCGCATTTAATGAGCCTGGGCTGTTGAGCGTGACCATGCCGATGGAAAAATGGCGTGCCTGGTTTTCGGAGAAAAGAATCTTTGCTTGGTCTTGAGGTGTTGAGTTGGCCATCGTAATGGACAGTCGGCACGCGCAGCCCATCGATCACTGCATACCATAGGTAAGAGAAAGGATGGGGTCAATCCTCTCGAGGCTGCAAGGTCTTTGCGCGCCTTTCATTACTTGCGTGGTCGGCCGCGTTATTTGTCTGAAAAGTCATACTCCCGGTTTGTACGGTTCTGTCGTACAAAACTGTTGCCGTTTGGACATGATTCATCAACTTCCCTCGTAACGCTCGGCCGGCACGGAACCTCATGCCAGCTGTAAGAGTCTAAAATAACGAGAGGAGATGTTTCTTTAGCGCTATTTGTCCTGCTGGCATGCCAATTGCTGAACGACGGTGAATCGCATTGAAAAACACTGACAGAGAGGGACAGGATGGATACCACTCATAACTACGATCTTTCACCGATCCAGTGCGATAACGGAACCTACCAGGCTGCCGTGTGCCAGCGTTGTGGCGCCAAAATCTATCCGGCAGAACTCATTAATGCGCACATAGACCGACATCAGGTGAAGGATCTTTATATCGAAGGAGAACTACGCAGACTACAGTTTGCGATGAACCGAATGAGATAAGCCCTGGTTTTGATGACACCATCGGATCAAGGATCGAGATTTTTCCCCGGCAAACTCGAACCATCGATCTCCGCGGTTTGAGTTTGCAGCCCCCCTGGGTGTCCCCGTGCGGGACACCCACCTGCTCAAATGCTTCCACAGCGCGTTGTGATCATGGCGTCTCCTGTGCCAACCATCCCACATCTTTTGGCCCGAATATGACTGTAACCTCATCACCGCGATTGAATAATGCCCTGCCTTTTGGATTGCTGATGTAAGCGCGCAAGGTTTTGCCGCGTAAGCCTATTTCATACTCGACCGAGCCACCCTGGTAGGCAGAGGCGGCGACTTTGCCTTCGAGTCGATTGGTTCCTGGAAGGTGATCGCCTCGCCGCATCAGAGCGACCGCCTCGGGCCGAACATAAATTGTGACTTCTTGACCCGGCGCCGCGTCAACTTGAGCAGTTGCCGCCGAAGCCTTGATTTTGAACCCCTCAGTCGTCTCGACTCGATCTCGACGAATTCAGCGCCAGCCTGCGTCACTGTTCCGGCAAACAGGTTGGATTTACCTACGAACTCGGCTACGAAACGCGATCGCGGATTTTCGTAAATTTCACGCGGGGTCCCTTCTTGCACGACCCTGCCTGAATCCATAACAGCAATGCGAGTCGAGAGCGCAAGCGCCTCGTCCTGGTCATGTGTGACGTAGACGGTTGTGATGCCCAGATCGCGCTGGAGCTTTCGATGCGCATCTCGGCACGCAACTTGGCGTCGAGGTTGCTGAGCGGCTCATCCAACAGTAAAACCTTGGGTTCCACCACCAGTGTCCGGGCCAGCGCTACGCGTTGTTGCTGCCCACCGGACAACTGAGAAGGCCTGCGTTTTTCCATCGAAGCAAGACCAACGCGGCTGAGCGCGTCGCTGACCTTCTCTGAAATTTGTAAGCGCGGTATCTTTCGCTCGCGCAGCCCGAAGGCGACGTTTTCAAAAACTGTCATGTGGGGCCAGAGAGCATAATTTTGAAACACCAAGCCGATCTCGCGCTGCCACGCCGGCTTATGGTTGACGGGTTGGTTGTCCAGGAAAACCATACCGTAGTCTGGCATGACGAATCCCGCGATGGTCCTGAGGAGAGTCGTCTTGCCGCAGCCGCTGGGGCCGAGAAGGGTAAAGAACTCACCATCGTCGATTATCAAGTCGATATCGCGCGCTGCCCAAAGGTCGCCGTATCGTTTGCTGATTTTTTCGAGCCGAACTGAAGCCATAGTTCTGTCGTTTGAAAATCAAATCCGAAATCCGAAACTCGAAATTCGAAACAAAAGCACGAGCCAAAATCCAATGCTAGGTCGGAATCCTGGTGTTTTAACTGTTTCTGTCATTTGAATTTGTTTCGAGTTTCGAAATTCGAAATTCGAATTTGGGCTGTGCTGGGGGGGATGCTTGAAACCCAATACTCCGGTACTCCAACACTCCATGTTTCAGAATTTTCAGACCCTAAACGCGCTGCCCGTACGGCCGCCGAAAATCCGGTGCGTCAGATATGTTCCCGTTGCTACCAGCAGGATAGCCACGACTCCGAGAGCGGCGCCCGCGCCCCGTCCAACAGCGCTCTGCATGTATATGTAGATGCCGTAGGAGATCGGGCCCAACTCGATGCGCGGCACGAGCATGATTGTCGAAGACAGCTCGACACAAGATGTGATGAACGCAATGAGGCCGCCGGCGACCAGGCCGCCGGTGATGAGCGGCGTGGTAATCTTCAAAAAGGTGCGAAGCCGGTTGGCGCCCAAGCTCTGCGCCGACTCCTCGAGACTTATATGAACCTGCTGGAGGGCGGCGTAGCATGCGCGCACGGTGTATGGCAAGCGGCGCACCGTGTAAGCAATGACGAGGATAAACCAGGTTGAAGTGAGCGGGCCGCCGGCGCCGGGAAAATCCCACCCGTGAAACACCCGGATGTAGCCCACCGCGAGCACAACTCCCGGATAGCCAAAGGTAAGGTGGCCAAAGCATCGAGTAAATTTATTCCCCACAGCCGACTCCTCAATAACAAAAAAGCGATGGCCGCGCCTATAACAACATCGAAACCAGCGGCCAATCCGGTGTAGAGAAGTGTATTTTTGATGAAATGCGGCACACGGAACAGGATTTCACCATAGTTGTCGATTGTATAGGCTGTCGGAAGCGTAGAGAAGCTCCAAATCCTTGAGAACGAGAGTAGAAAGATACCAACATGGGGCAGGAGGCTGATGCTTAAAGCAACACCGCTGAAGAGGAGCACAAACCCAAACTTCTTGCCGTGGATCGGCTTGGTGGCTCCTCGACCTGCCTGAACTGTGGCGTATTCGGCCAAGCTTAGATACTTGCGCGCTACAAGCACTGATGCGAGCGAGAGAACTACCAGAACGACGCAGATAACGTGGCCATCGACATCATCAATGCCGATGGTGGTGATACGGAGATAGGCCTGAGGCGCAAGGAGGTTTTTGTAATTCAGCATCAGCGGCGTCCCAAGATCGTCGATGGCTCTGATGAAGGTCAGGAGAGAGCCGGCGATG
>CAYPHJ010000015.1:0-43811 GCA_964410485.1 uncultured Syntrophobacteraceae bacterium | reverse complement strand
CGGCGTCCCAAGATCGTCGATGGCTCTGATGAAGGTCAGGAGAGAGCCGGCGATGAAACCGGGGAGCATGAGCGGAATCGTAATGCGGCGAAACAGCCTGAAACCGTGGCAGCCCATTGTTTCGGCAGCCTCTTCCAACGAGGCATCGATATTGGAGAGAGATACGGCCGTGTTCAGCATAATGAAAGGAAAGAAATGCAGAGTTTGCACCAGGATGACACCGTTCAAGCCGTCCATGAATGGTATGGAGGTGTCAAACCACTCCATCAGCAGGAGGTTGACGGTGCCACTTCTACCCAGAATCTGTTGGAATGCCACTGCGCCGACAAACGGCGGCACTACGAGGGGCAGAGTCGCCAAAGTTTGCAGCCAAATTTTGCCGCGGAACTCGTACCGCGCGATGATATAAGCGAGCGGTAGTGCGATCGGGCTGCCCAACAAGACGACCAGCGAGCCGCTCAATAGCGTGTTCCACAATGCCTCACGAAAAAGCGGCCGGAGAAAGAAATTACGGAAATGGATGAGCGTCAGCTGATTGTTGTGTCGACCAGCGCGACCCAAAGAACGCGCATGATCGGGTAAAGAATAAAAGCAAAAAGCAGCGCCAGCAGCGCGCCCATGAGCGCGCCTTGCAGCCAGTCCACCCTTGTTCGGACAGGACACCTTGAATGGGCTCAGTCCTGGCCATACCAACTCAGGGGCTAGAAGGCTGGAGTACTGGAGTGGTGGAGTAATGGAGTCATGAAAATACGAAACCAATACTGGGTGCTGCCGTACTCCAACGCTCTATTTCTGTGTGCCGACTACGTCCCGGCTACTGCATCTTTTTTATCGCGCCAGAGCGGCTGCTTTGTCCGCCAGTCCTTGGCCTTGGTGTAATTGGCGCGAGCGAAGTTCTCCCACTCGGTCTCCATCTGCGCCTTGAGACCTGACTTTCCTCGAAACGCGGCGACAATCTCTTTGTCCGATGCCTTCTTATCGTCGATAGGCACCCGTGATGCGAGCTTGCGCGCCTCTCCGATCAGACTACGCGCCTGGGCAACGTTTGCCCCTTTGCTCTTTGTTCGAAAATTCAAAAGTTCAAAGTTATGAGAACATCGTATAGGCGAGGGTTGAGAGCGCGGGCCCAGCGCCTGCCAATGAACTTGTGTAATAAACTGGACGCCGCCGCCGCGCCGTGATATAGCCGCAGCGTCTGCACAAACTTGGCCAGGACATTGAGGCAGTAGTGTTCCCGCCATTTTCGGAGTTGTTCGCTGCGATCACCACACAATGACAAAAACAGCGTTGAGCCGCCGACCGGCCGTTCTGAACCAGGGCTGCCCCGTCGCTTTTTGGGTGCGTTGCTGCAACTCCGCGCCGTCGAAGCATTTGGCCATCGAGACTTTCGTTTACTCTGGTTCGGCCATTCATTCGCTTCCATGGCGTTCTGGATGGACCAAGTAGCTCGCGGCTGGCTCATCTACCAACTGACAGATTCAGCGCTCCAACTCGGTCTGGTGCGCGCGGTTCAGGCCATCCCGACGCTCGTACTGTCGCCGGTGGCGGGAAGCACAGCCGACCGTTATTCGCGCAAGATGCAGATACTGGTTGCGCAAGCCGTAGATGGGGTAATGTTCGCGGCGCTGGCCTGGCTTATCTTTACCGACGAGATTCAGCCGTGGCATGTGTACGCCACCGCATTCGGCATGGCCGCGCTTCAGACATTTCAGCAGCCCTCCCGCGCGGCCATCATCGCCGATACCGTGCCTGCCAGTCACCTCACCAACGCTATCGGTCTGAATTCGATCATATTTAACGTGGCGCGAAGCACGGGCCCCGCGTTAGCGGGTATACTCATTGCGACTTTTGGCACGGGCGGCTCATACGCAATGCAGGCGTTGTTCTATCTGGTGGCGACCATCTGGACCGCGCAGCTGCGGCCGGCGCCTCGCTCTTCGGCGCACTCATACGGTCGCGGCGCTGTTTCTTTCGGCCGGAGTATCGTCGAAGGGTGGAAGTTCAGCTGGGCCAACGAGACCGTGCGTGCAGCCCTCCTGGTTGTCATGTTTGCGTCGTTGCTCATCGTTCCCTTTACGACACTGTTGCCGGTATTTGCGCGCGACGTACTTGACGTGGGAGCGACGGGCCAAGGGTTCCTCCTTACGGCCATGGGCATAGGAGCGTTAGGCAGCGCCATCATCATCGCCTTCGCCGGCGATCGAATGCCAAGGGGACTGTTCATGCTGGCAGGAGTGGCACTCTATGGAATAAGCGTCACGGCATTTGCGGTCTCCCCCTGGTTTCAGCTGTCAATGACGCTCATGGTGATCGTGGGCTTCGCCAACGTATGCTCACACGCCCTCGTGCAGACGATTATTCAAACCCACTCCCCGTCCGAATTCCGCGGCCGGGCGATATCGATCTTTCACATGAGCAACGTCGTGTTGACGCTTGGTAGTATGCTGGTCGGCGCGCTCGCGACCCTGTGGGGACCGCAGTGGGCTGTGGCGGCCATGGGACTGGCGGGTGCTGTCGCAATTCTCGTGATTAGCTTGATACTGCCGCGAACTGTACAGATCCGCTAGGGTTCGCTACGCTCAGCATCTCAGATTACAAACTTCAGACCTCAAAACACCATTGTTACGTCATTTTTCTTTGTTCCAAATGCCGGCTATTTCGCCGGAGCCGGCAATATCAAAAAACGTCTGCTCCATCAGTTTCAACGCCAGTTCGTGCGACTCGCGACTTCGAGAGCCGCAGCAGTCCTTCACTATGACGGCTTCATATCCTAAATTTCGCGCGCTGCGAGCCGTCCCTTCAACACCTCCTTCGGTAGCCACGCCCCCGATTACGATAGTCTTGATCCCTCGACTCCGCAGCACCAGGTCGAAGTCGGTTCCAACAAACGCATCGGGCCGGCGTTTCTGAAAGGTGATGTCTTTTGCTTGGGGCTTCAGCTCCTCTACGATCTCTCTGCCGCGGGGGTCTTCTTTCTCGTTCAGGAGCTGGTTCGGATCGGCTGCTTTTGCGCGCTTCATTCTGATTCGCACCCAAACGGCGGCTTCTTCTTTGAGGAGGTCAAATGGCGTCTGCACAGAATAAAAGACGGGTACCCCGATACGGCGAGCGACCGCGGAGATCTCCTGCAGTCTGGGAAGAATCTCTTTGTAATTGAAGGCATGGGGCCCAATCGCATACTCCATATCCCAGATGAGCAGCGCCGTATGCCGCGGATCAAGGATCTCCGCCAACGTGCTCGGTATCTTCTTTCCGCCGATTTCAAACACGGTTCACCTCCATGAACAAAATTCGGGAGTGATGGAGTGTTGGAGTAGTGGAGTGTTGGATTTTTCGGAATCTCGTGTCTTCCGGCTTCCTGAATAATTCTTGTCTTTTGTCTCCTAAAGCCCAATACTCCATTACTCCACTACTCCAATACTCCGTATCTCGCTAGTCGCTTCCTACCCAACCCACGGTTGAAACGTCGATGACCTGTCCGTCCGGGCCGAAACATTTGACCTCGTAGTAAGACTGCGGGCGTGATGGATCAGTGGGATGGACTTCGGTTCTCTCGGTCGCTTTCCCGCCGAGGTTGTTGACTGTCGCCAGAGTGTTCTCGATGTCCTCCACGTGAAAGCCGACATGATCGACGCCGAGCCTTAGCGGCTCGCCATTTTCCCCAGGTTGAAACTTCAAAATCGCAATGTTCAAATGGCCGTCCGACAGGTAGATTCCGTTCTGCCCGACCCCGACCTGCTTCAGGCCAAAGGCTTCCTTGTAGAAAGATGCGGTTGTTTCCACGTCGCGTGTTCTGATGGCAATGTGCTTAATCCTAGCCATGAATGACTCCCTTATGTTGTAATAGATCGGAGTAGTGGGGCGTTGGAGCATTAAAGTATTGTTTTCTACCCATTGCTCCACCACTCCAGTACTCCATTGCTTTTGGACTCCCATTGCGAAAAAAAACTATTCCAGTGTCGCAAGCGCTTTTTTATAGAAACGCTCATCGACATATTTTTCCGGCCTGGGCACCGGCGGCTTCATCAACCCCGCGGTCTCGCGCAGCTCGATAATCGTACGAATGCCGTCATAATCGATGCAGCCCCGTGGCGTGAGACCAAACCTGCCACTGATCGTCTCCTCGTAGGCTTCCTCCGCCCTGGCTTGCGAATTCCTGTACTCCGGCAATAACAGCTCGATCACTTGCTTTTTGTTTTTGCCGTCCATTACCCAGTCAGTCGCGCGAATCATCGCCCGAATAAAGCGCACCAGGAGATCCTCATTGGCATTGGCCCATTGCCGCCGGGTCGCACCGAGACCGCGGGCATAATGCGTGACGTGATCTTCAGCGCGGGCCAAAATCTTGAAACCAATCTTGTGGACCTCGTCGTCCGACATTCCCATCATGGCTGCGGCGGCTTCCCCTCGACTCATTGCCTCGGCTCTTTTTGTCGTGTTGCCGAACGACTTCAAACTGTAGTCTCGGTTGAGCTCCAACCCCTGTTTTTTGAGAATAGCAATCATGATAATGGCAAAGCCCGTCGTGGGGGCATCGACGGCGAGGACTTTGCCCTTCAGATCGCTGTAGTCCGTTATGGTCGGAAGCACGACCAGCCGTTGCCTTACTCCCTGGCTGCCGCCCATAAAAATGATGAAATCGTTTTTTTGCGGGTCGACGCCCTGGCCCTCCGCCCATGCAATGACGTTATCGGCATTATTGAGGATCAGATCGTACCCGCCGCTGATGAGATTGCGCAGAAGGGTGGGAGAGTCAGTAACCGTGTTGATCTCGACGCGGATGTTCTCCACGGCGAGAAAGCCTTTGTCCTGCGCGGCGAGAATCGCCGCATCTTTATTAAATAATCCTATCCTCATTACATCTTCAGCCATAACATTCCGGGCAATCCAAAGGTGTCAGACGACCCGCCTCCTACTTTGGTTTTCATTCAAACACTCACATCGCACAATCAAATTCGAAATCCGAATCCCGAAATCCGAAACAAACTCACGGCCGTAAGACCCAAGTATTCAAATCCGAAACGGTCCGTTTCGAATTTGTGCTTTTTGAAAATTTGAATCTTGTTTCGAGTTTCGGAATTCGAATTTCGAGCTTGCGCTGCTTCAGGGACCTACAGCCCGTACAGCCTGCGCGGATTGTCATCAAGAATTTTCTTTTTAACAGCTTCGCTGATGATTTCGTTTCGCCTGAAAACGGCGATGGCATCGACCTCGCTCGATGCGTCCGTGTGTCCATAGTCCGTGCCGATGACGATATTGTCCTCCCCGGCGTACTTGAGCACGTAGGGAAAATCGTCATCCGTCTGGGCGGTGATGTAGATGTTGAATTGCTTACATGGACTGTTGGAAAATCCCTTGGTTCCGGAGCGACGGACAGCTTCGTTCACGACCCACGGGACCCATTGGGCGGATGCTTCCACGAAGCCCCAGCGAAGTGCTGGGAAGCGCATCGGAACATCGCTCATCATGAGTGAGAGACAAGTTATAACCGTCGGCATTCTAAATTGCGCGAAACCGCCCATTCTGTCGTAGCGCGGCTTGAACTGCTCCATGAGCTGAGGACTGCCATTGGCAATGTGAACGGCGATGGCCATATCGAGGCGGCTGGCTTCTTCGTAAATGGGATAGAAGTAGGGCTCCACAAGATGCTTTTCATTTTCAAACGGCCGGAGGCTAACGGCCACCGCGCCATTTTCACGAGCAAACCGAATTTGTCGTAGGCATTCGTTGATCGTCATCGCCGGGACAACACATGACCAGCGAAGCCGGTTCTTCCCCTGCTTCCAAACATCGGCCATCCAGCGGTTCCAAGCAGAGCACAGTGCAATCTCAATTTCAGGCTTGTCTGCCACGCGAGCAATCCACATGGTATTGAAAAGAATTTGCACGTCGATACCCAACTGATCCATGTGCTGTAACCGAATTTCCACGTCCCGCAGCTCGCGAGCCTCAGGTGCGGTTTGCAGTGTTCGTCCGGTTTGCTTGGAGAGTGCCACCAGTTCTTGCTCGCTCAGAGTCGGGTTACGAAATCCAATGGCTTTACCGTCCAGAAACCAGTATTGGGTGTTGGGATTGTCGGCCGATTGGAAAAGCTGAGGACGGTATTTTTTGTCCGATTCTTCGAGGTAATCCCACGTGCGTGTTGTCTCAACGACGTGCGCGTCAGCATCGACTATCATATATTGGTTACTCCGGAATCATGGCGGATTGGCGGGCGAGCTCGGCGGCAAGCGGTGAAAAGCAAATAAGCCGGCGCCGGCTGCTCGTCCTACAACTAAAGAGTATTCGAGGAAGCGCCGGCATGTCAACGCTATGGCTACAGCAAATTCGTTGGTTCAATAATTCCGATACGCCACACACTCTCGATGCCCGTACGCTGTTTGTCGATCGTTGACAGAGAAAAGCGCGCGAAATAGCATGGGCACAGGCATGGCCAAGAAAGATGCGACATTAGCCGTTTCCACCCAGGAGCGGTCAGTAGGGGACCAGGAGATCGCCGCTGGTGCCAGACCCAGTGCTGGTCTCGAATGGCAGCGGACGAAATCGCTGGCCTTGAGAGTCAGCTCCATTGTCGCAATGATTTTGGTCTGGTGGATCATGACCTTCTTTTTTCCACCTGCCTTAATACCGCATCCGCTGGAAACGTTTTACGAGGTTGGATTCATTATCACTTCGGGTAGCTTTCTCGCGGAGATGGGGGCGACTCTCCGGCGGGTTGCGATCGGCTTCGGCATTGCCATGCTGATCAGCATCCCGCTGGGCATTGTCATGGGCACGGTGAGGTCGCTGGAGAATTTTTTCGAGCCGCCGGTGATCCTGGGATTGACGATGCCGGGGCTTGTATGGGCGGTGCTGGCGATCATGTTTTTCGGCTTGTCTGAGGTCAGCGCTTATGTTGCGGTAGCTGTCACGATTCTCCCCATGCTGTCCATCAGCCTCTGGCAAGGCGCCAAGGCGATCGACAAAGATCTGATCGATATGAGCACTGCGTTTCGCGCCAGCGCCTGGTCGAAAATTATGGACGTGATCGTGCCGCAACTGACCTCACACATTCTAGCGGCCATCCGCTACGGCTTGGGACTAGCGTGGAAAGTGGTCGTCGTGGTCGAAATGTTTGGTTTCAGCAACGGAGTCGGCTATCAGGTCGTGCGCGGTTTCAACATCTTTTCCATGAAAGCGGTGCTTGCTTGGGCAATCACCTTCCTCGTCGTCATGATTGTCATCGAGTTCGGCATCATCGGCTACCTGGAGAGTCGCCTGACGCGCTGGCGCCCGCGCGTCGAAGCGTGGAGGCGGTGATGGCCTACATCCGGGTAGAAAATGCCGTCAAGTATTTCCCGCGGGAAGACGGTAATGACATGCTGGTTCTCGATCGGGTCACTTTCGACAGCAGGGAATTTGGCATCACCTGCCTTTTGGGGCCGTCGGGCTGCGGCAAATCAACCTTGCTGAACATCGTTTGCGGCCTCGAGAGTTTGGATGATGGTCGCGTGGAGGTGGTTTCCAACCACCGCTCGGCTGAAACACGGCCGCCCAGGCTCGGTTATGTTTTTCAAGATCCGCGCTTGCTAAACTGGAAGCGAGTCGAGGATAACCTCACGTTCGCCCTCAAGGGAATGGGTATACCGCGGTCCGAGTGGCCGGAGCGCTTGGAAAAGTATCTCGGCATTGTCGGGCTGAGCGAGTTTCGCCAGCAATATCCACTTTATCTTTCCGGTGGCATGCGCCAGCGTGTGGGTTTGGCCCGCGGGTTGGTGATCGAGCCGGAGGTTCTGCTAATGGACGAGCCGTTCAGTAAACTGGACCAGCTCACGGCGCGCCGCTTGAGGGAAGAAGCCTTGCAGATCTGCGCCCGCTTGAAGCAGACCACCATCCTGGTAACGCACGATGTCGAAGAGGCGGCTTACATGGGCGATAGGATCGTCATTTTGCGCGCACGCCCGGCTCGCATCGTTGACATTTTTGAAAACCCATTGCCACCGGGGCAAAGAGATGTGGATGATCTCGAGTTCATCGGCTTCAAAAAAGAGCTTCTTCGGTCCGTGTTACAACTCATGGATGGAGACTACGCTCTGTCATGAAGAAAGGTGTCCGAAGCGAGCCCGAGGTCGCAGTCGTTAGTTGTGACCAGAAACCCATCGAGGTCAAGCGCTTCCGAGCGCGGTCCATGAATCTGTGCCTCGTAGGCCGCCACCCGTTTTCCCCCAATGGTGGGTTGCCCGGGTGCTCGGGGCCAGAACGCGACCTGCGTGCTCCTGTGCCCGCGCTTTCCAGGGCTCTCCTCGATGTCTAATGTGTACGTGATTTGAACTGCTTGTTATACGAAGCGACCCATAATGCGGGACCGGGACGCGAGCCCGAGACCGGATCTGAGGTGTGATCATGAAACAAAAATTGGTGTTAATGGCGAGACTGGCGGCCGTTATCCTTTTATTTGGCTTTTCCGGTGCGCCGGCGAATGCGCAGACCAAAGCGCTACCTGCGGTTGAGGTCGGGCTACCGCAGGATGGTCTTTTCGGTCTCGGGGGGCAGTACATTCTCGACAAGGGGCTGGATCGCAAACACGGGTTTGTAATGAAACCGCGCTGGGCGGGAGTTCCGGAAATTTTGCGCCTTTTAGGGGTTCAGGCGCTTTCCGTTGGATTGATGACGCCTGAAGCCGGCTTGCGCGCCAACGTGAGCGGAGTGCCCATCCGCCTAGTTCAACCCTACCAGACTCCGCACATGCACGTCGTGGTACCGACGGACTCGCCGCATAAAAACATTGACGATCTCAAAGGAAGAGCTGTTGCACTGACTCCTGAAGTCACCACACTTTACAACCTGTTCGATTTCATGATGAGGAGGAAGGGAGTTAACATTGAAAAAGAGTTCCAGCTGAAAAAGCTCGGTGGCCCCGGTATCATGGCTGTCTTGGAAAGGCGCGAAGTCGAGGGCGGAATTCTTTGGGAGGCGCATGTGTCGCGGCTTGTCACATCTGGCAGATATCGCGCGATTATGGGCTTTCGCGACGAGCTTCTGAAGCTTTTCAATGCCAGGGTTCTACCGGTCATTTGGTTGGGGAGCTTGGAGCCATGGGTGAAGGCCAATCCTCAGTTGGTTGCAGGACTCCGCGGCGCCTGGACGGAAGCCTACCGCGGCGTGCAACAAGACGAGGCGCATTTCCGGAAATACGCCAAGCAGTTCTTTGGCCTGGAAAAGCCCGAAGTTCTTGCCCCGGCCTGGCAGCGGACAAAGGTTTATCTTTTGCCACAGGATCTCAAGTGGCCCGAGGCTTCGACTCTTAAAGCCGCCAAGTCTTTTTTGCAGCAAGGTGTGGAGCTGGGCATGTTTCCCAAGGAGGCGGCGGCTCATATTGATGCGATGTTTACACCATAGGGAATTTGGGTCTCGGGTCTCGAGTCTCGGGTTGGAACCCGCGGTTCGTTATCGAATGTAAGGTTAGGCAGAAGACGCGAAAGGAAAGAAGATGTTTGACAGCAGCAACATTCAACCTCAATGGCGCTACAACGACTTGCGCCAATGGATGCGCGAGGCTGAGAAATTGGGGGAGTTGACGACGGTTTGCGGAGCCAGCTGGCAGGAAGAGATCGGCCTTGCGGCGGATGTGGTTGTTCCCGCAGACGATGGACCCGCCGTTGTGTTCGATGAGGTGCCGGGCTGCCCCAAGGGCTTTCGTCTACTTATCAATGTTTTCGGCGGCAAGCGCCGCAATATGACCTTGGGTTTTCCTGATCATTTGACCAAGCAGGAGTTGAGCGACGCCTATTTCGAACATTACCAAAAGAAGCAACGGCACATCCCACCGCGTATCGTCGATGACGGCCCAATCTTTGAAAACGTTTTGACAGGTGAGGGCGTGGACGTGACAAAGTTTCCCGCGCCCGTTTGGCATATCCACGATGGTGGGCGTTATATCGGCACGGGTGGCTTTGCCGTAACCATGGATCCCGACGAGCGCTGGGTGAATGTCGGCTGCTATCGCGCCATGATCCATGATCGCAAAACCGTCGGTTTGCTCATCGTGCCGGGTAAACATGGCTATATGCACCGAGAGAAATACTTTAGCCGCGGCGAGCCCATGCCCATAGCTTTCGTTGTAGGCGCCGATCCTATGTTTTTTTTCATGGCGGGTACGGAGCACCCCTACGGGGTTTCCGAATTTGATATTGTCGGAGGTATGCGGGGCCATCCCATAGAATTGGTTCGCGGTAAAGTCACCGGTTTGCCGTTTCCGGCGCGCTCGGAGATTGTGCTCGAAGGATTCATAAGAGCCGATCACCGGCTGCAAGAGGGGCCGTTTGGCGAGTGGACCGGTTACTACGCCGGTGGCGCAAGCCCGCAGCCGGTGATCGAGATCCATACCATATATCACCGCAGCGAGCCGATCATTCTCGGCGTTCCGCCGCTCGGCGGAGGCTCGGATGAAATGGCGCGATACCGCGCGGTGATGCGCTCGGCGATGCTCAAGCAGGAGTTGGCGGCCGCGGGGGTGCCCGATGTGACTCAGGTGTGGTGTCACGAGGTCGGCGCATCGCGCATGCTGCACGGCATCGCCATTAAACAACGTTACCCCGGACAGGCCAAACAGGTAGGAGTGCTTGCGGCGAGCTGCGGCTCGACTGTCTATGCTTGCAAGTTCGTCATCGTGGTCGACGACGACGTTGACGTGTCCAATTTTGAGCAGCTTATGTGGGCGATGGTGACGCGTTCGGATCCGGCAACTTCGATGGACATTTTGCGTCGCATGCGCACCTCACCGGCGGATCCGCGGCTGACACCCGAACAACGCGACGGCAAGGATCTCACGAACTCGCGCGCCGTGATCGACGCCACACGGCCGTATGAGTGGCGCGACAGATTTCCTCGAGTGAACGCCCCAAGCCCGGAAGTGGCCCAGAAGGCACGCGAAAAATTTGGCTATCTGCTCAAATAGCGGCTACGCCGCGCGTTTCATTCGTTCCAACCGTTCCAATCGTTCCAATCGTCTAAGCCCAACCTCTGTCTGGCGACAGGGGAAGGATGGACCTTGAACTTTTGAACCATTGAACGTTAAACTTCTCACCGTGCTGGCATCACCTCGCCGCAACTCTTGCATGTCCGGAACTCTTCGTTGCCAAAGAAGCGCTGGTAGGCCTGTGAGACCGGGTCTGCGGCGTAGTCCTGCACGACAGAGGCCTCTTCGTGCAGCAAACCATCGCATTTTAGGCAGTACCACTGGAAGCGATCGGTTTCCCCTGGGCGTCTTTGCCGCTCCGAGATTAGCGCGAAGGCATCCGGTGGAAATCGCGGCGAGTGGGGCGTGCCCGCGGGAGTGTAGATGAGCGAACCTTCGGGGAGTACGGCAACACTTTCCTTTCCGTCGGGAGTGCGGTAGTGAAGGCGCATCTCGCCTTTGATCATATACATTGTCTCATCACTCGGATTAATATGAAACTCGCTGCGATATTCCCGTCCGCGGGCGACGAAGACCAACGAGTCCGGCTCTTGCCAGAGAACGCTGACGCGTTTGCCGCTCTCCGCCATACGCCGAGCATGATCGAGCAAATTGGCCATCGGTAACTGCATGATATAGACCCTCCCTTGCCGATCTTATTTTGCTGCTCCCGGCAATACAACTCCACACAGACGGCAAAGCTTGTCTCGGGATGGGCAGCGTATGATCAGGAAGCCCCTCCTTTGAAAAGTGGTTGGGACGGTAGTGAAGGACAGGCCCCCACAGAATCGTCACCCCCCTTCGATAGGACCTTGCGGACTACTGAGGGCAAGCGGCCTTTTTATTTCCGATTCCCCGAGTAGCCACTTTCGGTGGCGTATCGAGGGGCTCGATTCCCGCCAAAAGCGTGAGCGGGGTCTTTTCATTTTGACTCTAACGGGTACACTAAGTACTTCGAGTCGCAATTACGGTTACGTATTTGTGGCCCCGATTGTTATGAAAACCTGCTCCCTCAGCACTGAGTCCTGAGGGCATAAATTCGTCGCCGAATTTATGCATCGAAGGACTAAGTTGTGACCGAGGAGGAGTATGATGAGGAGAACTATCATAGCGTTTTTACTTTGTCTTGTTGTCCTCGCGATAGCTGAAAGAGCGCGGGCGGATACTTACAAAAGTAAGCATCACAACTACCGGGTCGAAACAGTTTTCGAGGGTTTTGAGCGTCCGTGGAGCCTTGCCTTTCTTCCGGACGGGCGGATCCTGGTGACCGAAAAGGGTGGCCGGCTGAATCTACTGAATCCCGCGAATGGCTCGCGGGCCACGGTAGGCGGTGTGCCGCGTGTGGTTACCATTGGCCAGGGTGGTTTGCTGGATGTGGCGTTGCATCCTGATTTTAGAAACAATCGACTAGTCTATCTGAGCTACTCAGCGGCCGGTGATGGCGGTCACACCACTCACGTCGGTCGCGGCCAGCTCGAAGGGAATGAATTGAGAAAGTTTCAAGTGCTTTTCGTGGCGGCTCCCTTCGGTGGTGCGGGCCAGCACTTTGGCTCACGACTGGTGTTCGACCGCGATGGATACCTTTTTATAACCGTGGGAGACCGCGGCCAGCGGCACAGCGCCCAGAAGCTCGACAATTACCATGGGAAGCTCGTACGGTTGACTGCCGATGGTAAACCTCCCCCGGACAATCCGTTCGTCAAGCGCGCGGGCGCATTGCCTGGTATCTGGACCTATGGTCACCGCAATGCACAGGGCTTAACATTGCATCCTGAGACAGGCGTGTTGTGGCTTCACGAGCATGGACCGCGCGGCGGTGACGAGTTGAATCTACCCAAACCCGGTCGCAACTACGGTTGGCCGGAAGCCACTTTTGGCCGAGAATACTTCGGCCCGCGCATCGGCAAGGAGCCTCCCGTTGCGGGAACGGAACCGCCGATCCATCACTGGACGCCTTCCATTGCCCCTTCGGGGATGGCTTTTTACGATGGGAAAACGTTCCCGCGTTGGCAGGGCGATCTGTTCGTAGGAGCCCTTGTGCAACGAAAACTGGTGCGCCTGCGCCTCAAGGGTGAGCGCGTCATTGAAGAAGAAAATTTGCTCCAGGAACTCGGCTGGCGGATCCGCGATGTGCGAGTGGGGCCCGATGGCCATCTCTACGTGTTGCCTGATGAATCCAATACTCGCATGATCCGTTTAGTGCCCATGAACTAAGGCGGCAAGGGGCAAGCCCCAGTGCTTGCCCCTATTTTGTGTTGTTGCAACCCGATGTTTACGCCACGATGGGTTCAGTCAGAGGAATGTGACTCGGAATTTTTGGCACCCGAGTCCGGGGCTGGCCGTTAACGCCTGCATTGCCGGCACCGAGCAGAATCAGGCGGCTGTTACCGCTGTTGCAGAGCTGATACGACTCGCCTGATTTTAATAAGACCGTATCGAATTGCTGCAAAACGAACTCCCTGTGTGGCGTGCGCACTGTGCACTCGCCCTCGAGCACCATGAAAATATGATCGTCGTTTTCATGATAGTGCATGTCATCCTGAACCTTTGGCTCGCAGTTGATGATCCAGAAATAAGCCAGCTCTGTGCGCCATAAACTTAAATGCCGGATTTCGGGATGCGCGTTGGCCTCTTTAATCGGATTTTTCATCTCGACCATGGTGTATCCTCCTAGAATTTTGTTCAAAGGTTCAATCGCTTCGCTTGGTTCAAGGGGTTCAATCGCTGCGCTCCGTCAAATCGCAAAAAGAATGGAACGGACTCTGCTGCGGTTCCGTTCGCAATCCTCCATCTTCGATCTTCCATCCTCCATCCTCGATCTCAATCTTCCATCATGGCTCTTTAGGCGGCCGTTCCTTTGGCTTCACCAGCCGGCCATGAGTCCCGTCACAGTAGGGGTGATCTTTGGATCTCCAACAGCGGCAAATTGCGACTGTCGTCGGTTCATTGAACTCGAGAATGTGCGGCGTGATATTGGTCACCGCATGAGAGCCATCGCAAAACGGCGGAGTTTTTGTCCTCGTACAGCGACAATAAGCGACGCTTTTCGAGACTTGCCTTACGATAACGGGCTGAATGAGATCTTCATAGGCATATGCCACGGGTTGCCTCCTTACGGACGTGTTTAAACTACCTGCATGAGCGTGCATGTGTCAAATGACCCGGCAAAAAACGCTGTTTTTTCGCGCAAGGATCTATGGCCAGGGCAAGACTATCGCGCAAATAGTTTCCAAGTATCCGCTTGCTTTTCGCCGTTCTTTTATCTACAAACCACGATTATGAAAATCACCAGATGCTATACGGGTCCCGATAGCGAATCGCATTTTGAAGAGTTCGAGCCGCCGTTTAAGACAGCTGGCGACATGGAGGCGACGGCTGTTGAGGATACCGCCGGCATCTATTTCCGCCGCGCGCCAGCGGGTCATGTGCAGGATTGGCATACCGCGCCCCGTCGGCAATATATTATTACTCTTTCAGGGCAAGTGGAGATCGAGGTTGGTGACGGCACCAAGAAGAGATTCGGGGCGGGCGATGTGTTTCTCGCCGACGATACCACCGGACGGGGGCACATCACGCGCGTAGTCGGCAATCAGCCTCGTATCTACATTACCATCCCTCTGAAGTAAGGAAATCCCATCGCCAGCTCACATCCGCCGGGTCCCGCCTCGCGGGATCCGCTCACGCTGTGCATTGTTCCCTGTTCCAACTTGATGCCGTCAATGATGGTCGCAACGCTCGGTATTGCTCTGCCCGAAGTTAGACAATCCTTCGCGCTGTCAGAAATCGAGGCCGGAAGTCTGTTTTCTGTGTTGATGATCGTGGCGGCAAGTACCAGCGCGCTCGCCGGTAGACTGGCGGACAGGGTCGGGCGTAAAACTGTGCTCGTCAGCGGTTTGAGCTTTCTAGCTCTGGGATTTAGTTTGGCGGGCGCCAGCGACAATCGTCTCCTGTTCTTCTTTTTTCTCGGGCTCACGGGGCTGGGCTATGGGTTTACGCCCCCTTCGCTCTACGCGCTCATGTCCGACATGCTCCCGCACCGACGCGGACTCGGGGCCAGCCTTGTGTCGGTCGCATACGGAATCGGCGGGGCCATCGGAGCCGTACTGGCGAGCAGGGTGACCGCGAGTGTCGGCTGGCGCGCGGCATTTATGACGGTGGGCGGTATTGCCGCCGCAAACATGCTGCTGCAACTTTGGTGGGTCCGCAGCGTTCCAAGAACGCGATCGACTCCCCACGCAGCATCGTTCGGCGGCGCCCTTACGTTGCCCATTTTAATTCTCGCGCTCGCCGAATTTATCGGCGGTTCGGTGTTTTGGAGCTCCGCGGCCTGGGTACCCACGCTGCTGCGTAGCGCCAAGACGCTCACGCTCCAGGAAACCGGCTGGGTGATGGGCGTGTTGAGCCTGGCGAACATGCTTGGCTCCATTGTCCTGGGCTCTCTCTCGGACAAGTTCGGCCGCAAGAGAGTGATTGTTCTTAGCTCGCTTCCCGCGGCTGCCGCGGCATTCGTCGTCTTCTATTGGCTCAGCGCTCCTCTTGCGATTGCCTTCGGCATATTCGTATTCGGCATGCTCAAGGCAACCGTCCCCGCACTGGTGGTCGCGCTGGCTCAGGAGTCGGCACCCGTGGGAAGCGCCGGTACCGCGAGCGGGATCATCATGTCGCTGCATTACACATCAGGGGTCATCGCGCCGCTGATTGCCGCCCAGCTCATTACCCGCACCGGCGATATCATTATCGCAATGATTCTGGTTTCTTCCATTCCATTACTACTTTACAGCTGCTTGATCCTTACGGTGCACGAGCCCCGCCGTCTAAGTCCGGCGTAAGCCGGCTGGGAAGACTTGTTGCTTTGACGCGCTCCGGAGTGGTACGTTTTTGAAACCAGGAGGTGGCTATGCCTAACGAGCCAAAGGAGAAGCTGATCGCCGATCTAAACGAGGATCTAAGCATTGAGCTCGCGGGTATCGTCCGGGCAGTATTCCAGGCAAGCACTGCGGGAGGGTTGCTCGGGCATGAACTACGCGAGCTGCTCCAGAAAGAGCTCCCCGCCGAATTAAAGCACGCACAGTTTCTTGCCGACAAGATCGCTATCCTGGGAGGAACGCCGACCACGTCGATTGCCTCGGTGGAGATTTCCGGCGATGTCGGAAAAATGATCGACGAGGATATCGCAATTGAGTGGAAGATTGCTAAACGACTGCAAGAACGGGCAGCCCAAGCCGAAAGATTTGGCGACATCGGACTAAAAGTGCGGCTGGAAGAAATGATCGCCGAAGGCACCGAGCACGCGAACGCTCTACAACGCCTGGCTGGGTTGACCCAGTAAAGAACTGGCTGTGACCATAACGGACTGCTTGAGGGGCTCCGAGCCTTTCGCGGAACTTTCGGCTGATATGTTGGCTGAAATCGCCGCCATCTGTCGCGAAAGAAAGCTCTCAAAAGGGGAGTACGTTTTTCGCATCGGCGATCTCAGCAAAGATCTTTTTATTCTCGCAGAAGGGGCGGTGGACCTCGGCTTCGGAGAATTGTCGGCTGAGGAGGCGGCGGGAGGCGCGATTAGAGATGCGGGCGATGTGTTTGGCTGGGGCGCTTTGGTGGGCGAGACGAATTATCGGACGATCAATGCCCGATGTATCCAGGAGACGAGACTTGTCACGATTGATGGTGTGTCCCTGATGAATCTCCTCGAAGCAAGATCCGCAATCGGTTTTACCTTCCTGCGTAAACTCCTGGGCATCATTTTCAACCGCGTCGTTTCGATTGCCGCCAGTTGAGTTCCGCCGAATTAAGACGTGCAGAGCTTTCCATGTCTGCGCCAAGTGAACTTCACTACGTCTTTGTCTGCCAAGGCAAAAACTGCGTCGGCAAAGGGGCAGCAGAAATGCTGATTCAGATTCGCGCGCAGCTTGCCGACAATGATTCGTTCCGGGTCGTTCCGTCCATATGCTTTGGCGCCTGCACGGCTGCCCCCAACGTCGCGGTTTTCCCGGACCGGCTATGGTACTCGACGATGATACCGCAAGACATCGAAAGACTAGTCGAATGTATTCGGCGCGGCGAGGAAAGGCCTGAGTTTTCGGGAAAAGTCAGTGCGGATCTCAAAAGTTTGGTTTTCCGGCTGTTCGGGAAACCGTTCCGCCTCTAAACAACAGGGACAATACCGTTACAATCAGTGTCCCTGTCAACCAAAACCGAGCCGTGACATTCATTGGGTCTGCTTGGCCGAGATCGGCAAAATGGTTCTCTGCCCAGTCTACAGCCCGAGGATGCGTTCGGCGTTGCCGTGGAAGATCTTTTCCATTACAGCATCGGGGTAGCCCAATTCACTCCACTCACGAAACAGTCGCTCGTACGAGATGCTTGGGTAATCGCTGCCGAACATGATTTTGTCTTTCAGCCGGCCCTTGATGTCCCGCTTGAGCGCGTCGGGAAAATATTTGGGCGCCCAGCCGGACAGCTCCCATGATACGTTCCCTTTGTGCAACGCGACGGCGATCATCTCGTCTGTCCATGGCCATGCCGGATGGGCAGCAACAATATTCAGGTCAGGAAAATCGGCTGCAAGTTGATCGACCGCGGCCGGGTGCGCGTGTCTGATGACGGAGCCAAGACCTCCCGGAAGGCCCGCCCCCATGCCCGTCGTGCCCACATCGATCATGACTGGAGCCCGTAGTTCGTTGATGGTTTCCCACAAAGGGTAAAGGCGGCGGTCATCGACGGAAAATCGCCCCATAATGGGGTGAAAGTGAAATCCAATCATCCCAAGCTGCCCCATTGCCCTTTTGGCCTCCTCAATCGCCGCCGCGCCTTTAAAGGGATCCACCGCAGCCCAGCCCTGTAAGATCACTCCGCGGTTGTCATCGCGCATCTTGGCAACATAATCGTTTGAGCAGGGCGGCGCGCCTGTGACGGTTTCAATGTCGAAAGCCACAAGCAATACTTGGACACCCGCGTCTCTGAACTCCTGGACCACCTGTTCCTGGCTTTTCGCCGTCCAGGGTCGGTTCCAATACTTCGCGAGCGCCTCGACATAGGGGCCCTGTGATGCGATCCAGGGCTCGGTGTTGGGATAGCAATGAAGGTCAATGATCTTCAAACGAGGCCTCCATGCGAGGTTCTGTTGCGAGCGCGACAAAACACAATGGAGCGGTGAGTCCATGGTGAAATCATCGGGGCTCACGCAGCGAGAATAGTCCCGGCAATTCTCTTGTGTCAAACCGCTGTAGACCTAACATACGTTCGAGGTTATAAAGTGAAAATACCGGACGCCGCTGGCACTATTTGCTCTAGCAAAATCCTGAATTAAAAATAAAATCCCGGCGCGGAATCACGACAGCGACGGTTTGAGGACGATACCCCCCGACGCTGCGTAGGCATTGAGGTCCGCAAAAACCGGGTGGACTTGCGCGCACCAAAGGGTCCGATCGGCCCGCGTCGTCTGAGTTGGCTTGCGCCGGAAACGATCGTCAAACTGAAAGGAGCACAGATCGAATGGACGAAATCTCTCCTCAGGTCCTGCGGGAGCTAATAGCCACGAATGACACCGAAGGACTGCGCGCGGCCTTCTCCCGCACACATCCCTACGACATGGCTCAAGCCCTTTCCGATCTCGATGACGATGAAATTTGGGAAATTTTAAGACGCCCAGAGACGGCTCAAGGCGCCGCGGTCTTGGCTCACCTGGAACCTGAACGGCAGGTGCGCGTGCTTGCGGGGCGCAAACACTCTGAGGTCGCCGACCTGTTGGAGGAGATGGCCGCAGACGATCGGACCGATCTGGTCCAGCAGTTACCGCGCGAGGCGCAAACGCAGGTACTCTCGGAGATGGAGGAAAAGGAACGCCGGGAGGTGGAGCGGCTCGGCACTTATGCTCCTGACACTGCAGGCGGGGTCATGAATACAGAGGTAGCGTCGCTCCAGGCAGGGCTGACCGTGGGCGAGGCTATTGATCAGCTTCGGGCGATGGCCGAGCACAAGGAACAGATCTACTACAACTACATTGTTGATGAGAGGGGACGCTTGTTGGGGATTGTTTCATTGCGCGACCTGCTATTGTCCCATCCCCACAGGAAACTGTCGGACATTATGAATCCTGAAATGATGACGGTTTCCTTCGATGAGGACGTGGAGCAGGTTGCCCGCAAGATCCGCGAATATGATGTGCTGGCGTTGCCGGTGCTCGACCGAGACAACCGGCTGCTCGGGGTGGTGACCGTTGATGACGTGATGGATGTAGCCGAAGAGGAGGCCACGGAGGATATCCATAAGATCGGCGGTTCGGCGGGATTGGTCGGACCCAGCTTGAGGGAGGCTGGCCTGGGCTTGTTATATCGAAAGCGTATCCCGTGGCTCTTTACGTTGGTCTTCGTCAATATTTTCTCGGGGGCGGGACTCGCCTATTTCGAGGAAACAATCGCTACAGCCGTCGCCTTGGTATTTTTTCTACCTTTGCTGATCGGCAGCGGGGGAAACGCGGGTTCCCAGGCCGCAACACTGATGATTCGTGCGCTGGCTACCGGCGATGTGCTGATGAGAGATTGGCTTCGCTTACTCATCAAGGAAGTTTCCGTCGCGCTGGCGCTGGGACTAACCATGAGTATCGGCGTGGCACTCATCGCCAGCTTCCGCGCCCCGGAGATCGTTGGGATCGTAATGGTTTCAATGGTCCTTATTGTGTTGGTCGGGAGTCTCATTGGGATGTTATTGCCATTTATATTCACACGCTTCGGCGCCGATCCTGCCACCGCCAGCGCACCCTTAATTACTTCCGTTGCCGATATTTGCGGTGTGCTCATCTATTTCACGGTTGCAACCTTATGGCTGAAGACGGGTTAGAATGGCTCAACGCCCTATGCCTGTCGTCCTATCAATAATCGCCTCGAAGTCCTAGAAACAATTTTCGCCCGGTTTTCTGATGTTTGTTCAATACGGGTCGCGTTGACCCAGTCCGCGCAACTCCGGCATGCAAGGGAAAAATTTCGCATGTACACCCACTTGCATGCCAAAGACGCATGTCATCTGTGCTGGCACAGTTTTCGCTCTTTCCGACTATGATAGTTTTGGTTGTTGTTCGCGCGCCGGCGCCGGCACTAGTTCCTGGCTCGAGGGCTGTGGCACTAAGGTAGGCGAAATAGGCCGTGACGGGCAATTGTTTCATTGTTTTGATTAAACGTTTGTTAGTTTGCCATAAAGTGCCTTTAATGGCGCACCGTCAGCTAGCTGTCGGGTTTGCCGTAAAGTGAATTCTCGCTGGAGAGGTGGCAGATTCGAGCTAGCCAAAGCTTCCGCGGGTGCAGAGTATTTTCGGCTGCAACATAGGAGTGAGTAATGGAAAACACGTTCATCTGGATTCTCGTTTTCGCTGGAGCGACAATAGGTTTGCTGGCGATTTTTCTCATCGCTTCTGAACGTGAGCTAAGAGTCAAAAGACGTGAAGTCGAAGCTCTTGCAGCTAGACTGCTAGACAGCGAAAGCGAGAGCGCGCCTGACAGCTCGGTTCAAGGATCCGGTACCGACGGTTCGGCGGAACTTGTGGCGAAAAACAAAGAGCTAATGTCGGAAATCTCGATGCTCCGAGAGAACGTTGAGGAGAGTGAGGTGATCTTCGGGCAACTCGAGGCTGCTAAACAACAAGGTGAAAGCGCGCGCTTGGAACTCGAGACGCTTCGCGCAGAGAACACCACGTTTCACGCTACCATAGCGGATCTGAAGCGGCAACTCGCTGCTAGCGAAAGCCACTTCGGCAGTCTTGCAGGCCAGCAGAAGGAGACAGGCGATAACGAACGTCGCCTGCAAGTTGAAATCGCCGAGTTGAGAGAAGCCCTGGAAGAAAAAGAGACTCGTTTGCGCGAGCTCATGGCCGTGCAAGAGCGGCTGCTCGAAGCGGAGTCACGCGCAACGATTTTCAAGGAGGAACAGCAAACCCTCAGCCGGCAATTGGCCGAATCGAAGAATGAGCTCGCCCAGCAGCATGATAAACTCCAGGATTTTGAGATGACGCACGTCCGGCTAAAAGAGATGGAAGAGTCGTGTCAGGAAATGCGCGCTCATAAAGGCCGGCTCGAAGAAGAGATTGCTCAGCTTCATAACCGGCTCGAGCGGAGCGAGCACAACCAGAGGATCATCGAGACTTTGCGGCAGTCATTCGCCCAGTTGGAAGCAAAACAGGCAAGCTTGACTGAGCAGAGTTTGAAAGTTCAAGAAGAGCTTGCCGCCATTGGAAAGTTGTTTAATCCCACGAACGGCGGCGAGTCCGTTTCCGATACGGCACGAGCCACGAACGGTTCGGAACAGGCCCGCGAATGAACAGGAGGAGACACCGCCACTTCAGTACTCCGGTCTCTAGCCCTAGCCGTCGGCAATCAGCGTCTTGAAACGCCGGCAAAATTCGCCAATGGCGCCATGATAGGAAAAATCCGAGTAGCGATCGAGCAGGGTCGGCTCGCGATTGATGATCGCCAGTAAGGCGCCGTTTCGCTTCGCAATGAGCGGAAAGGAAGCGGCCGGCTGCACCTGTAAAGACGACCCCATGACGATAAAGACACGCGCCCGCTCGGTCCATTCCTGAGCCTGTCGCATTGCATCCTGCGGCATCGCCTGGCCGAACGAAATCGTCGCCGGCTTTAGAATTCCACCGCAAGCGTCGCACCGGGGCGCGGAAAAATCGCCGACTAGCCGTTTGAGGACTTCATCGGGGTCAAACGTTTTATTGCATTCCAGGCAAGTTACCTTGCGGTGACTCCCATGGAGCTCGACGATTTTGTCCTCCGGAAGCCCCGCCATACTGTGTAGTCCATCGACATTTTGTGTGATCAGTCCGATCAACTTGTCTTTGGCGTCGAGCGCCTGAACAAAATAATGCCCAATATTGGGTTTGGCGTTTCTGTGCGTTTCATGGGCTTCCAATCTTCGCTTCCAGGACTCCACGCGGGCGGTCTCATTGCTGATGTACTCCTGAAACGTGATCGGTTTGTAGCGCGTCCAGATGCCTCCCGGACTACGAAAATCAGGAATGCCCGACTCGGTGCTGATGCCGGCTCCCGTGAAAACAACAATGGCGTCAGTTTCCCGAACGCGTGCCGCGAGATCCGCTAAAGTTAGCATGGTTCAAAACGTTCAAGCTGTTCGCGCCGTTCAAAGCGAATAAGACGCAGTCTTTTAATGGAATTTATAGAACAGCGAGCCGGCCGAAGACAAGAAGCGACATGGATTGTGGAGCGCCGGCATCTTGCTCAACCTCCGGTTTTTTCCGGACGCGGCAGGCGCAGCGCTAATGCGAGCAGGCCACCGTTAAAGATCACGCAGCCAACGATGACGAATCCTAACGCAAAAGAACCAGCATCGCCCATCATGCCGACGAATGTCGGAATTGCTCCGGCGCCGATCACGAAGCCAATGGGGATGGTAAACGCGACGCTGAGGTTGCGCATGTTGGCTGGCGTAATAACCGAAAGCGCGGCAAAGGCGGCGGGAAAGAACCAAACGGCAAGCAGGGGTTGAATCAAAACGATGATCCCCAGCCAGGATGAGGACGCCGGGCCGAGAAGAAAAGTTGTTAGCCCACTGAAGAACAAGCTTGCTACGATAGTTCGCTTCGGGCCGAGGCGGTCCGACGCCCATCCACCGATCAGGCCCAGCACAGGACCGTACGACCTGGAAAGCGCAACCCATGTATTGGCCCACGTCTGCTCCATGCCCCGCTCCCTTACGAGATACAGTGGCAGCATCGCATACACTCCCACTGTAGAGCTGACTCCCAGGCCCCACAACACGAGCATGAGCCAGAAGTTGGGTGCTCGCAGCAGCAATCCAAAACTGCCCGACACCGGCGACTCGCCACGAAATTCTCCTCCCTTGCCGAATCGGTAATAAGCCACACTGGTGCAGAGGGAAGCGACGCCGAGAAACATCAAGCCGATTCTCCAGGTGAAGCTGTGGAGAAAGAGCTCGGCCATCATTGGACCGGAAAAAAACGCCAGATTTGGCGCCATCTCGTGGACCGCGATCCCTTTACCCCAATGCGGCCGATCGATGACCGAGGTAATCGTGACGATAGCGGAGGGAATATACAAACCGGCAGCGAAACCCAAACTGAGCAAACCGAACTGCAGGGTCCACAGATGATCGGCGGCAGAAATGGCAAACAGAGCCAACCCAACTCCGCCGCTTGAGACAACCACGACAAACCGGTGAGTTGAGCGGGAAGCCAAGAACCCGGAGCCGAGCAGACCCAGCAAGTAGCCGGTGGAACTCAAGAAAAAAAAGAAGCCGGATTGGCTGTGGCTGATGCGGAGTTCCTGCTCGATTGTCGGTAGAAGCGGCGAAAAAATGATTCTGGAGACAAAATTCAAGAAAAAAATTAGCGTCAAAAAGACCACAGAACCCAATCCAGACCAGACCGATTCTCTAATCCCGCCTTGCACCATTTTTCCTTTCTCCCGCTCCAGCCTTTTGAGGTTTACAACGGCCGTGCGGCGAAGCCAAACGACACCCCGCTACTTCTCTACTCCAGTACTCCACCACTCGTGGATTCTCGTGTGCCGCTGATGACATACACTCGTTTTTTCAGTAGAGTCTGCCGCAAGCCGGGAGCCCCGCGCATGGCTAAAAATCGCCCGAGGACTGGGAGGTAATTGCTTTGGAAACCGCGGCGCGTGAATTTCAAATCATGGTAAAGACCGTCGGTGCAATCTGCAATCTGGACTGCCACTATTGCTACTACTTGAAAAAGGAGCAGCTTTACCCGAAAGGGTCAAATTTCCGTTTGAGCGACGAAACCCTCGAGCGCTACATTATCCAGCACATTCAGGCAACTCCCAAAGAAATCGTCAGCTTTTCCTGGCACGGCGGCGAGCCGACCCTCCTCGGCATCGAATTTTTTCGCAAGGCGGTCGAGCTCCAGAAAAAATATCTTCCCGAAGGCAAAAAACTCGTCAACGGCATTCAAACCAACGGGACAGTGATCGATGAAGAATGGGGTGAGTTTTTCGCGCGGGAGAACTTTTACATCGGGCTGAGCCTCGATGGTCCCAAGGAGCTGCACGACCACTACCGCGTGACCAAAGGCCAAAAGCCCACGCATAAGCAGGTCGTGCATGCCTTTCAGTTGCTGAAGCGCCACAAAGTGCATGTCGATCTCCTCTGCGTTGTCCATGACGTCAATGTGAAGCACCCGACCGCTGTCTATCGGTACCTCAAAGAAATCGGCGGACGTTACCTGCAATTTCTGCCGCTGGTGGAACGGGCGGATGACCCCCAGCGGAGTCTGGTCTCCCGTTCCGTCCCCGCCGAGGCATACGGGGAATTCCTGTGCACTATCTTTGATGAATGGGTGCGCCACGACATCGGCAAGGTCTTTATCCAATTGTTCGACGAGTCAGTGCGGCCTTTTCTCGGCATGGAGCATGCTTTGTGCATTTACCGCGAGACCTGTGGCGATGTGCCGGTCATCGAGCACAACGGAGATTTTTATTCTTGCGATCATTACGTCGAGCCCGACTACAAGATCGGTAACATTTATGAACAAACCCTCGCACAACTGCTCGAACACCCGGCACAGCGCGATTTTGGCCGCAAGAAATGGCTAACTCTCCCAAGCTATTGCAGGAACTGCGAGGTGCTCAGCATGTGCAATGGCGGTTGTCCCAAAGATCGTTTCATCGAAACGCCGGATGGCGAAGAGGGGCTGAATTATCTCTGCGCGGGGCTCAAGCGCTTTTTCACTCACAGCAAGCCATACTTCAAAACATTTGCCGACCTGGTCGAAGCTGGTGAGCCGGCGGAAAAACTGATGGCAATCGTGCGCGCGGCCGACGTCAAGAGCTTCGCTCGACAACCCGGCCGCAACGATCCGTGCCCCTGCGGAAGCGGGAAAAAACATAAACGCTGCTGCGGCAGCGCGCACCGCGCGCCGTTCCGATAGTTCCATGAGCTATACGCCATGTGTGATCTGCTATACGCCAGTTTGTTTCGGTTTCGATATTCGGATTTCGGATTTTATCTCCCTATGCCATGCGGCTATAGACGAAGCGAGCCATAAGCCATATACAATATTTTAGATTTGTTTCGAATTTCCGATCGCTTCGAATTTTTGCTTGCTTGGTGGAGGAGCGTGAACCATGACTCTCTATGACGAGTTAGTGGAAGGCGCGATCGATGTGCATTGTCATATCGACCTGGAGTTTTCCGGCAAGGAGCGCAAGCGAGAGCCGGAACCCCAATGGTTGCCCAAAGCGGAAGCACTGCGTATGCGGGGGTTCGTGTTGAAATCTCACTGGTGGCCAACCGTGAACGTGGTTCCCTATATACTCACCGCGGTGGACACGAAAGTATCGCTGTGGTCCAGTGTCGCCCTCAATATTACAGCCGGCGGTCCGAACCCGTGTGTGATCGAATCGTGCGCCGAATTGGGCGGTAAGATGGTCTTTCTTCCCACATGGAGCGCGCGTAACGACATCGAGCGCAAGGGCTTCAGCCATCGTTTGAAAACGATCTACAAAAACGCCCTCGTCCTGGAAAATCCGGGGTATTATTTTCTCGATGAAAAGGGCAAGCTCATTGCACTCGGGCGCGAGATCATCGAGTGCTGCAAGACGTACAATCTGACCCTGGGCATGGGGCATGTTTCCTGGCAGGAGTCCCTGGCTTTCGTTGAAGCCGGTCACCAAATGGGCTTTACGCGGATGGTCATCAATCACGCCCAAAATCACATCATCGGCGCGCCACTCGACGCGCTCAAACGGGCCGCCGGTTTAGGCGCCTTCGTCGAAGTCTGCTGGAACATTTTGGCGCCCGGCCGCATGGATTCGCCCGAACTGGTACACCAGCTCCGCGAAATCGGATTGCGCCAGGTTGTCGCCAGCACCGACTACTTTCGTCCCTACAGCCCCAACCCGGCGGAGCTGATGCGCATGTTTCTCGGCATGCTCCACGAGGGAGGCCTGACCAAAGACGAAGTGAAACTCGTTGCCTGTGCCAATCCCGCTCGATTGATGGGTCTCGATTATGTCCGTTGATTCCTCCTGGGGCCGTTCAACGGCTCGAGTGAAACTCTTGAACAGGAGCGGTGCGACGGTATCCGACGTTGTGTTGCCTTATGAACCGCCGCTGCGGCGGGTGGTCCCTTCGTTCGGCTTGCGCGATGCATGCCGGGATGAGTAAAATCCAGCCACCTTTTTGCAGGAGGGTTTATGAAAACGCTTGCAGGATTGATCTTTTTCATGATGGCTTTTTTGGTCCCGCAGCCGGCCACGGCAGATATGCCGGAGCCTACAGGAAACGAGAGTCCGGACGTGCTCGCCGGCCGCAAGGCAATTCAGTCCAAGGATTTCAAGAGCGCGGTGGGGTATTTATCCAAAGCCGTTAAAGAGTCGCCCAAGGACGCTGATGTGCACAACCTGCTGGGTTACAGTTACCGCAACGTAGGGAACTTTGAGAAGTCCATGGAGCACTATCAAACGGCTTTAAAGCTTAACCCCAATCACCGGAGCGCGCATGAATACCTGGGCGAGCTGTATCTCGATCTGAATCAGCCCGCCAACGCTGAGAAGCAATTACAGGCTCTGAAGAGAACGTGCCCGTTTTTTGGTCGATGCGCGGAGTACGAGGACCTGAAAGAGACGATTGAGAAGTACAAGGCAAAGAAGTAGCGCAACTAAAACGCACCAGGAGCGCTAGGCGGCTTACTCATGTCTGAAAACGTCAGCACCACGGTTGGCTTCGTCAGTGCCGGCGCCAGCTCTATGCCGCACTACAATAGTTTCCTTCCGCTGATACCAACTCGCATTACGATGGATTTTGTCGGCTTGGAGCTCTACAGCGGCTCGCTCTACGAGATTGAAGGAAAGAAGGAGACCATCGTGCGCCGGGTGCGGGAATTGACAATCGAGCGGGGATGGAATGCGGTTATTGTCACGGCCGCGCCGACCGAAGTGCTAAATCCCGGGCTTTTTGAAGCCCTTCAGGCGGCGCTTTCGGTGCCGTTCACTACGGCGTTGCATGCCTGTGCGGCGGCGCTCAGGGTTTACGGTGCAAAGCGAGTTCTCTTGCTCACGCCGTTCGACGGCAGTTTGAACGATTTGATTTGCGCCCACCTTGAACTGGTGGGCGTAACGGCGATGGCCCCTCATTCGTTTTCGGAGCTGGGGATTGCGCAGCGCATGAGCCCGGATGACGTCTTTGAGTTCACAAAGAAAGCTGCACGCCGCACAGCCGCGGATGGTATTGATGCCATTTATTTCCAGGGCGCGGTGCTCGACCCAATCAAAGTGCTGGAAAAGATCGAGCGAGAGATCCGACTGCTGGCGGTCGCCAGTAACCCGGCGATGCTTTGGTACACACTGTCGCAGCTTGGACTGTCTTATCCGATAAGCGGCTATGGAAGGTTAATGCGAGAGTGGCCCGAATTGAGAGAGGGGAAAACTCAATGACTGATAACAAACTACCGCCCTTTCGCGCGGATCATGTAGGAAGTTTATTGCGCCCGCCGGAGCTGTTGGAAGCGCGTGCAAGAAAGGATCGGGGTGAATTTCTCGAAGCCGAGTTACGGGTTGTGGAAGATCGCTGTATCCGTGATGTCGTCAAAATGCAAGAAGAGATCGGATTGCTGGGTATTACGGATGGTGAGTACCGCCGTACGCTGTGGCACGCCGACTTCCTCAAAAAAATTGAGGGGATCACCGTCAAGGAAGGACTGTTGCCAGAATCGGGCAAGGACTTCCAGGGCGCCGACGGTATTCAGCGATCGCCCACCCGCTTCGAAACAACGGGGCGTTTGCGGCGCGTACGGGGCATAGAGACGGACAATTTTAAATTTCTGCAGTCAACGACCACGCGGACTGCAAAGCTTTGCATTCCATCTCCGTCACTACTGCACTTCCGGGGTGGACGAGGGGCGGTGGACAAAAAAGCCTATCCCGATATGGGAGAGTTCTTTGCCGACGTCACGCGCGTTTATCGTGAAGAGATCGATGAGCTCGCCAGTCTTGGCTGCACCTATTTACAAATCGATGATACCAACCTGGCCTATCTGTGCGATCCAAAGATGCGCGAGAGTGCTCGCAAAATCGGCGAGGACCCAGACAAACTTCCACTTACATACGCCAATCTCATTAATGAATGCATTAAAAACAGGCCAACTTCGCTGGTCGTCTGCACGCATCTTTGTCGCGGTAATTTTGCAGGTGCTTGGGTTGCTGAAGGAGGCTACGACCCGGTGGCGGAGGTATTGTTTAACGAGCTAAAGGTCGATGGCTACTTCCTCGAGTTCGATTCCCCTCGGGCGGGGAACTTTGCGCCGCTGCGGTATCTGCCCCGAGGCAAGCGGTTGAACCTCGGTCTGATCACGACCAAAACGGCAGAGCTGGAGCGGGCAGATGAGCTAAAAAGGCGCATCGATGAAGCGGCGAAGTATGTGCCGCTCGACCAGCTCGGCATCAGCCCTCAGTGCGGCTTTTCCAGCACGGTTTTAGGAAATAAGTTGACGGTTCAAGATCAAATTGCCAAGCTGCGTTTGATCGTGCAGGTGGCGAGGGAAGTCTGGGCGTCCCGCGACTGACTCAGCGGTCTATTATTCGTCGATACGCCATATACAAATCCGACAAGCGCTCCGCGCCGGCCGGGTCGGAACGGGCCAGAAGTGTGATAATTTCATCGCGTTGCGCCAACAGGGGCTGCATGGACTCGCGTTGCTCCTGGGTCAAGACCGAAGCTTTTCCGCGGTCAACTTCTGTCTGTAAGGAAGAATAGAAACGGCTGGCTGCCTGGCGCGCCGGCTCGTAATGCCCCCGCCGTGCGACAATAGCGGCCGATGCGAGGGCATGATTCATCCCGGTAATAAATAATTCGTGCTCTACCACAGACAGCCTGGCTGCGCTTTCACGTGCGCTGAGCCACATCGGGACGAAGGCCAGAAGGAAGCCGACCAGCAGCAGCACCGCAACAATGCCAGCCTGCCTTAAAAAAGGTGATGTGTTAACCGATTGAGATTCCGCCTCTCCGTTCATCATCTCTCCTTCCGCATAGCGAACACTTGATGCCATCCCCCTAACAGGCTGCTGAAAAACTCTCCGTTCACCCTTCGAGAACCTCAGGGCGAACGGAGAGGAACTTGAAATGAGTAGGGAGTTTCCGTTCATGCTGAGCCTGTCGAAGCATTCCGAATCTTTTTTCCAGCAACCTGCTAAGAGCTTGCAACGGGCAGTGCAGGTCTCTCGAATGCCACAGCCTCGAGCGCACTCTATGCAAAAAATTGGCACATGTCATCACCCCAGTTTCGAACGAGCGCAGATCCCAAGCGCTCGATTATTCAACGTCTGAAGTCTCGGGTCCCGGGTCTCAGGTCGAGGAGGATAACTCGAGACTTCAGACCCGAGACTCGGGACAAGTTGCCGACGGGTGTCGTTCTGATTAAAATCATTGCTTCGCTCATTTATCTTTGTCGCCCGATAGCGGTTCCAGCCGACGGCAAGCACGATCATGAAGGTCTCAGACAAACCACGGCAAATCATAGCCATCGGCGGGGGTGGGTTTTATCGGGATGCGCAGAACTTGGCTTTGGAGCGTTACATCATTCGGCAGACCGAACCGGCAAATCCAAAGGTGGCCTTCTTGCCAACGGCGAGCGGCGAGACGGATGCGTACATCGCCAGTTTCTATCCCGCTTTCTTGAAGCTTGGCTGCCGTCCTTCTCATCTGAGTTTTTTCAAACGGACTCCCGACTTGCGCTCCTATTTGCTCGCCCAACACGTGATTTATGTCGGCGGGGGCAATACCAGGAGCATGCTTGCGGTCTGGCGTGAATGGGGAGTGGTCGAGATTCTTCGTGAGGCGTGGGAATCGGGAATTATCCTGGCGGGAGTCAGTGCCGGCGCTATCTGTTGGTTTCAACAGGGGCTCACCGATTCGTGGGCGGGAAACCTGCGACCGTTAGAGGGGCTTGGGTTTTTGCCTGGAAGTTGCTGCCCACATTATGATGGCGAAGCTGATCGCCGCCCGTCGTACCATGGGCTTTTGGCAAATGGGGAAATCTTACCGGGTATCGCGATCGAGGACTGGGCTGCAGCGCACTTCAAAGGCACGGAGATGCATCGTGTCATCGCGTCCAAAGCCGGTGCCAGGGCATACAGGCTGGCTTTGGCAAATGGTTCCGTCCAGGAAGCGGGGTTGCCCGCTGATTATCTGGAGAGTGGGGAGTAGCTTGAAGGCGCGCAATCACAAATCGTACACCGGGGTATGAATCGCAACGTGTTTGCCCAGAGCAATCGCGCTGACGATGTCGGCCCGGCTTACAATACCCAGAACCTTGCCGCTGTTCATGACCGGAAGCCGTTTGATTTTGTGCGTGGTCATGAGGCGCGCAATTTCCTCAACCGGCGTCTCTTCGGTCACGCTGATGATCTGTTTTGTCATGATGTCGCGTACAGTTTTGCCTTTCTTCGCCACGATATCCGCTTCCGAGACCACGCCGATGATCTTGCCATTACGGTCAGCCACAGGGGCGCCGCTGATCTGGTTCTTGATCAACGTCATCGCCAGTTCTTTAACTCGCGTTGTCGGCCTGACCGTAATAACGTCTCTCGTCATGATCTGTTTGGCAGTCATATGACGTTCCCTTTCTAGCACCCTTTTTCCGCCATCAAAGCGGCGAGATCGCCAACACGGCAGCTATAGCCCCATTCGTTGTCGTACCAGGAGATCACTTTCGCCATCCTCCCTTCCAGTACCACGGTTGAAAGTGCGTCGACAATAGAGGACGCCGAATTACCACGAAAATCGCTGGAAACCAAGGGCTCATCGCAATAGGCCAGAATACCCTTCAACTTGCCTTCGGCAGCCTTTTGTAAAGCTCCGTTCAAATCTTCTACCGAAGCTGACTTCTTGAGATCGGCCACCAAATCTACAACCGATACCGTGGAGGTCGGAACTCTGAGTGACAGACCATGAAGTTTCCCTTTGAGCTCCGGCATGACCAATCCGATGGCCTTGGCGGCCCCCGTGGTTGTAGGAACGATATTCATGGCGGCGGCCCGCGCACGGCGCAGATCTTTGTGCATGAGGTCCAAGATGCGTTGATCGTTGGTGTACGCATGGGTGGTGGTCATCAAACCCCGCTCGATGCCAAAATTATCATGCAACACCTTTGCGACAGGTGCGAGGCAATTCGTCGTGCAGGAGGCATTGGAGACGATGTGGTGTTTGCGCGGCTGATAACCGGACTCGTTGACTCCCAAGACGATCGTATAATCTTCGTCCTTGGCCGGCGCGGTGATAATGACCTTCTTGGCACCGGCTTCCAGATGGGTACGAACCTGCGCGGCCTCGGTGAAAACGCCGGTCGACTCGATCACGATATCCACCCGTAGTTGCTTCCACGGCAGCCGCGATGGATCTTTCTGGTTCAAGACAGCGATTTCTTGGCCGTTGAGTTTGAGAATTCCTTCTCCGACGACAACCTTGCCGGGGTAAGTTCCATAGGTGGAGTCGTAGCGGAACAAGTGAGCATTGGTGTGCAGATCGGCCATATCATTCAGCGCCACAACATTCAGATTCTTGGGATGCCGCTCAAGTAGAGCGCGCAACGTCAAGCGCCCGATGCGTCCAAAACCGTTAATGGCTACTCTAGCAGTCATCATTCCTCCGTGGTGGGCTGATGAAAAGGCGCCGCTGCATTTTCATCAGCCCGGTGTAGATTGGCAGAAGTCTGTTAAGCCGTCATGAATTCACGAGATGGTGGAAGCGAGAACGGAATTCATCCGGCGTGCATTGTTTGCTGGGGGTGGAGGCCGCCTGAGCCAGCAACCTGAGCTTCTCGGGGTCCTCCAGGTCCTCTCTTTCCAAACGGATCATGTACTCGCGCGCGATCTTGTACGAGGAGTTTTCGATGTCAACCAGGCGAATCCTCGACTTTCCGCTCTTCGGATCAAGCAGCTTCGTGAAATCAAGGTACTGAAGCGTGCCGTCGTTTAGGCAGACTAGGGCCCCGTTTAGATTTGCCGATTCACCCGCCTCATCGAGAAGGAACTGTACCGCGCCATACCCGAGAGTTCGTACATATTCGCAATCGAAGGCAATCGGTTGGGCTGAACGAACTTCGTAGCCGATATTTTTGTGGACAATGGTGATAGGGGCCGCGCGCGCGGCAAAACGCTGTTCCAGGAGTGTCTTTAGTATGTAGGCGAGGTCCAACTCTGCCAATCGCAGGTGGCCATAATTGTCGTGAGTGATGCGCACGCCATTGATATTGG
Source organism: uncultured Syntrophobacteraceae bacterium (assembly GCA_964410485.1). Lineage (GTDB taxonomy): Bacteria > Desulfobacterota > Binatia > UBA9968 > UBA9968 > CAYPHJ01. Next base: position 11,630 of record CAYPHJ010000015.1, on the reverse strand, counting down.
AAAGCTCTTCGACCGGAACCTTTTCGAGCAAGCCTTCCGCGATCACCGCCACCCCGTGATTGCGATTCCATAACGCCTGCCGCTTGAGTATCGCCCCCTCCAAAATATCGCAGACCGTTTCCAGATGCACCGCGCCGTGAAACTCTTCAGGGATGATCGTCAATGTCACCCCGGATGCCTTGCCGATGCCGAGCGCCAGGTGCCCTGCCGCGCGACCCATGACAACCACGAAATACCAGCGGCCGGTGGTGCGCGAATCTTCCATTAGGTTTTGCACCAGTTCAAATCCAAGTTGCCGCGCCGTCTCAAACCCGAAGGTCGGTACTTCGCCCGGCAGTGGCAAGTCATTATCGATCGTCTTGGGAACATGGCATACGCGAATGCGGCCGCGGGCGCGGGCCGCCACCTTGCTGGCAGCGAACATCGTATCGTCCCCGCCTATCGTCGCCAGGTATCCTATGCCCAGCTTATCGAGGGTTTTTATCACCCGGTCGAGATCGTCTTCCTTCTTTGTTGGATTAGCTCGCGAGGTGTTAAGAATGGAACCGCCTTGGAAGTGAATTCGGGAGACTTCATCGTGGTGTAGTTCCTTCACATGGCTGGTTTGCCCCTTCATCAGCCACTGGAAACCATCGTAGATGCCTATAACCTTGTGCGCGCGGCCGCGCGCCTCCAGTGTCACCGCGCTAATGACGCCGTTGATCCCCGGCGCCGGACCGCCTCCCACGAGAATACCAACATTCGGATTCCTTTTTGTTTCCATTGCCTGCATGATAAGCCGCGCCTCCACTGGTTACAAATAGTAATATTACATTGCTTTTTTTTCACCTCAATCCTTTGCGCGGCGAAACTGCCACTGGGGATTCGATTAGCAGCCTTGGGAATAATGCCCAGCCTATTCCGATTTTTGCGAAAATCGCCATTCACTTACCTAACAAAGCCGAACGAAACAGCCAGTTGCCGGCGAATTAACTTGGCCGTTGATTTGCACTGGTTCGTAATAAACGAGTCCCGAAGAAAAAGGAGAGGGCCATGGATGAGGCGGCGATTTCTGAACTGGGCTATCACGGACTCAGAAAGACACATTGAGATGTTCGAATTACTGAACGAGCATTTGAGGTAGCATGGTTGCTCACGACTTTTTCGACCCGCTGGAGCAATTCGCCAAAGTTGAGCGGTTGGTATCGAAAATCTACTTTCGCTTCTCGCACCTGTTTCTGCGGCATCCGGAGCTCAGGGACTTCTGGTGGGACATGGCCCGCGAAGAAGAACAGCACGCGTGCATCCTGAGCGCTTGCAAGGCTTTGATCGAAAACTATGACGAGCCCCTGGACCCGGGAATCAGCCGGGCTAAAGCTGCAGAGCTGGAAGAGCGACTGTTGCGCTTCCTGGCGCAGGGAACCCGGACGCTTTCGGTGGAGCAAGCCTTTCGCATTGCGCTGGAGATCGAGACCTCGGAGATTGACGCCATTTATGGCAAGCTGCTGCGGCTAGGGGGGCCGCGCGTAGCAAAAACGATGGAGAACCTGGGTGTTCCTGCCAGCATTCAGCGCCAGAAGCTGAAGTCCGCCTTGCGCCGGTTTTGCTCTCACCCGGACCTCGTGGAAGCGGCTGAAAAACTGTAACAGAGCGAGCGGGGAAAGCTGCGATGACTGAAGTGGTAAACAAGGGATTCTACAAAGCCTACGACAGAGTGAAACCGCGGGCGGAGTATCGCTTCGAGAACATCATTGGAAAGAGCAAAGCCATTCGCGACGTGCTCGAGCTGGTCAAAAAGGTCGCGCCGACCCAGGCGACGGTGCTGATTACCGGTGATAGCGGAACCGGCAAAGAGCTTGTGGCTTTGGCGCTTCACGCGCACAGCGATCGCAGTGACAAATTGTTCCTGCCGGTAAATTGCGGCGCGCTTCCCGAGACCTTACTGGAAAGCCTGCTTTTTGGCCATATTAAAGGGTCATTTACGGGAGCTTTTGCCAACCAGGAAGGACTGTTCGAAAAGGCGCGCGGCGGTACGATTTTTCTGGATGAGATCGGCGAGATTCCCCAGCATCTTCAGGTCAAGCTGTTGCGCGCGCTCGAGGCAAAGGAAATCCTGCCTATCGGTAGCACCACTCCACGGCGTATCGATGTCCGCGTGCTGGCGGCCACTAACCGTAATTTGCGCAGGGAAGTGGAGGAGGGACGCTTTCGAGAAGATTTGTTTTATCGTCTCAACATCATGGAAATTCATATTCCAGCTCTCCGAGAACGGCCGGAAGATATTCCGTTGTTGGTCGATCACCTGATCAGAAAGCATAATCCCGAGCTTAACAAGAACTTTCGGGGCGCCGATGAAGATGTCATTCGCGTTCTCATGTCGCTGCCATGGAAAGGAAACGTGCGGGAGCTGGACAATGTGGTCGAGCATACAATGATTTTAGCCGAAGGCGATCAGATTACACTCAAGGATCTGCCGGCCTCCATTTCGATCGGGCAGGACGGCGGCCTGTTCACTTTCAACCTCAAAGAAGCATTGCGACAATTCGAAAAGCAGCACATTGTCCGAGTCCTAGACCAGGTGGGTCATGACCGCCGGCAGGCGGCCCGGCTCCTCGACATTAGCCTCTCGTCGCTTTACCGCAAGATCGAAGAGTTGGACATTGCGTGAACGAAACCGGTTTCGCGCAAAGTGCACCAAGGCACGAGCCGGCTCTCTAACGAGAACAGAAAATTTGAACCGCAAAGAACCTAGCGAGGGGAAGCCGCAACCAAATCAGCAACGGGATATCTCACCACCAGGAGTGCTCCCCGTTTCTTGTTCAACCCCCGAATGTTTTTGTCGGGTGTCCAGTCATTTCGACCGAAGGGAGAAATCTTAGATCCCTCACTGCGTTCGGGATGACAGGCTGCGGGAGAAATCCGCGAAGCGTTCTGAGGCAAAGTCGCCAATCTTTTCACGTATCACTCGGCGTGCTTGGCGCCTTGGCGCGAATAATCCTCCACGCCCGAGCGCAGTGAACCCAGTCCCGTTACTCAATGTCGGCAATCTTGCGGATGCCGTCTCCCCAATCTTCGACTTTAAAATCTTTGAATTGCAGTACGAGCGGCTCTCGTTCTTCGATAAAAATCATTTTTTTGCGATGTTCCAGCAGGAAAGAGACCTTGACGAGGAGCGAATCGTCGCGGACGTCCAACAGACTCACCTTTGCTTCAATGTTGGAATACTCTATATTACGCAGCATCTCTTTAACCCGCTCGCGAGTCAGGACCTCTTTCTCGCCGAGAAAGCTAGCCATAGTGTCTCCTTAGATGAAAAGCTTCAGTCGCGGCTGTTATAATACGGAGTGTGGAGCCCAATGTTCCCATACTCGCAATGCATCGACTACTCCAGTTGGAATCCTCATGCCAGCCGTTCCACATACCTCAAAATGTCGGTGGTTGTAACTAGACCGACAAGCGTGCCGGAACTCACCACCGGCACGCAGCCGATTTTTTTTTCGGCCATCAAATGAGCGGCGTCCTTGATCTTGGTCTCAGGCGCGACGGTGATGATCTTCTTTTTCATGATTTGCTTAATGAGCACGCTCTTAAACAGCGCCGATTTCTGTTTGTGCTTCAGCCCGAAGATCTCCGTTGCCGCAGCTCCCATGAGATCGCGCTCGCTCAACAACCCCACCAGCCTGCCATCGTCCACCACCGGAATATGGCGAATCCTTCCGAGCGAGATGACGTCGCTGGCCAGATCCAAAGTGTCGTCCGGCTTCAGAGTCACCGGTGAACTCATCATAATCTCCCGCACCACGCCTTCTTTGCCGTTTTTCAATGTAAGTACTCCTTTTAGTGGGTTAGTCTTCGCGGAGTTGATCAAGGAAACAACGCAGCACATCGACATAGGTCACAATGCCCACCAAACCTTCGTCTCCATCCACCACCGGAATCCCCCCTATCTTCTCCTCCAGGAGCAGCTCAACGGCTTCTTCGAGAGGATCGTCCGGAGAGACGGTGACCGGCGCTGTTGTCATAATACCTCCAACCTCCGTAGTAAGGGCTTTTTCTCTGACTTCCGGCCCTTCCGTTAGCGAGCCACTCAAAAAGGACCGTATATCACGATCCGTTACAATACCAATCAGTTCGCGGCCACGTACCACCGGGATCTGACGAATCCTATTTTCCGCCATCAGTTCCTCAGCCAGCCCCACCGTCTCCGAGGGGGTCACCGTCAACACGTCTTTGCTCATCACTTCAGCAACTTTCATATACGCTACCCTCCGTGCTTCTGTGGCTCGCATTATGGCTTAAACGCGCGAGTTCCTAGAATCGATCACAGCAGAGTTTGTGCCAATTTAAGAGCGCAAAAAAGCTCAGTCTCGTCGTCAGTTTTTATATGTGACGAGCTAGTTTTTCGCACAAGCGCGAAATGGTTGCTCGAATTCCCGCAGGGATGGGAAAATGCCTAGCGAATTTTGCCCTGAAGGGATTGCTAGAACCGGAGCCTTGAGGAACACGTATTGCGAAAAACTGACTCGTACGCAAGGCACGCAATGGATGTTGGGGTCTTCCAACTAGCTCCATTGAGTAATAACTTAGTAAGATGAAAGTTTTGGTCGTCAACTGTGGCAGCTCGACGGTCAAGGTTCGGGTCATCGAAGTCGGAGCCGATGTCGGCCAGGACCGCAGCGTCGCCTCGGGTCTCGTAGACTGCATCGGGCACCGATCAACGTGCTCTTTCGCGCTCGCGGGCGCGGACTCCTATCGCAAAGATCTTTCTGTCACAAGTCACCACGAGGCGATCAGGCACTTTCTCACCTGGCTCGATGGGACGAGTTTTGGGGCACACGAAATCGGCGCCGTAGGCCACCGCGTGGTTCACGGTGGAGATGCCTTTACAGAGCCCGTACTGATCGATGAGGATAGCGTTGCCAAAATTGAATCGTTCAATGATCTTGCGCCCCTGCACAATCCCGCGGCCGTGAGCGGTATTCGCGCGGCACGAGAAATACTCGGACCCAGCATTCCCATGATCGCGGTGTTCGATACCTCATTTCATCATACCGTGGCCCCGGAAGCAGCGACGTATGCGATCCCGCACGAACTTACCGCCAAGCACCGTATTCGCCGCTACGGCTTTCACGGCCTGGCGCATCAGTACTCGACGTGGAGGTATGGGCAGCTAACCGGAACGCCAAAGGACAAGATCCAAATCATTACGTTGCATCTCGGCAACGGTTGCTCCGCCACGGCCATTCGCGGCGGCGAATCGGTGGATACCTCAATGGGATTCACGCCTCTGGAAGGATTGATCATGGGAACACGAAGCGGAGATCTGGATCCGGCATTGATCAACTATCTGGCGCGCAAGGAGAGCGTGAGCGCGCTGGAAGTCGAAGAGTGGTTGAACAAGCGTTCCGGACTGCTCGGCGTCTCCGGAAAGTCCGGCGACATGCGGGAATTGATTGAGGCCTACGATGAAGACCCCCGCTGTCGTCTGGCAGTGGCACTCTTTTGCTATCGAGCGCGCAAGTACATCGGCGCCTATCTGGCCGTTCTTGGGGGGGCGGACGCAGTGGTTTTCAGTGGCGGCATCGGCGAGAACGCTCCTGTGATACGTGAAAAGATCGCGGCTGGAATGGAGTGGTGCGGCATGAGGCTCGATAGCGAAAAAAACCGCTCGCTCCACGAGCGTGACGGAATTGTCTCGCCGGTGGACGCTGTAATCCAGCTTTATGTGGTTCACACCGATGAAGAAGCGATTATCGCCCGCGAGACGGCCAGATTGGTTGCTGGAGGTACAAGCTGAATTCGGTGTTACCGATGAGCGGTATGTTAGAAAAACTGCGTTGCGATGGATGGTTCCGATCGCAAGATGCGATACATTCTAGGAGGCTGCTGAAAAACTCTCCGTTCACCCTTCGAGAACCTCAGGGCGAACGGAGAGGAACTTGAAATGAGTAGGGATTTTCCGTTCATGCTGAGACTGTCGAAGCATTCCGAATCTTTTTTCAGCACCTGCTAGAGGGCAAGCGTCAGGAAAAGAAACTGAAAGGAGGTGCGCATGAGCAGACCTGCTGGTTTTGTCGACAGCCGGCGGAAACAGGAGCGACTTTCACCAATCTGGACCGGCAACGACTCGAACGCTACCGCAGGGCAGTCAATTATCTTTCCGCCGCACCGATCTATTTAAAGGATAACCCGCTGTTGGAAGAACCCCTTCGCGCTGAACACATCAAAGAGCGGTTGCTTGGCCACTGGGGCACGGCGCCGGGTATTAACCTGATCTACGCCCATCTCAATCGTGTTATCTTGAAGACCGACGCAAGTATTCTCCTCGTCACCGGCCCGGGACATGGCGCGGCTGCTAACCTGGCCAATATGTATGTGGAAGGTACGCTAACAGAGTACTTCCCCGAGCTGACCACCCAGGAACGCGAAGGTCTAAGACGCTTTATCAAAGCATTCTCCTGGCCTGACGCTTTTCCCAGCCATCTATATCCCGGCTAGCCGAAGAGGTTGGTCGTGAAGTATGAACGAAAAATCGGCGATCGTGGTGAGTTCATCCGCCGCGAAGGGATAGACCCGCCGGAGATCGCCGGCTGGAGGTGGGAGCACTCCGAAGCTGCGTCTAGTCGATAACGATCGCAAAAATAGTCGCTCAGTTACCAAACAGCGACAGTGCCGCCGCGCCAAGCATGTGGAGCAGGACCGCGGGAATAATGCTTTCCGAACGCTCCCGTACTGTACCGGACGCGATTCCAAAGGTGAGCGCTCCCGCAGCGGTGAGAACCCCCTGGATTAGTTCAAGTTGGCCGTTTGACAGGGTCATAAACAGCAAAAGAGAGGCGGCCGCGTACAGGATTCCTGAGATTAGAGCCGGCCAAGAACCCAACCAGGGGACGGCGATCTTTTGTAGCGGGAAGCGGTAAGCAAGATCCCCAAGAATGACCCCTCGGAAAAGTAGCTCGGCTGCAAGCCCATAAAGGAGTGCAGTGCCAACCGTGAAGCTCTGCAGGTTATGGTAGCCAAGCCAAAAGCCCAAAGATACGGGGGTCCAGAGGCCACCGATTATAGCCCCGACGCAAGCAGCGGGGAGCGCGGCGAGCCAGCCAAATCCCATTGGCGCTCGCCAACCGTACAGTCCCGGAAAACGGCGGGCCTTGAAACAAAAGTAACCACCTGCGGTCAGGCAAAGGATCAAGGCGGAGAGAAAAACGGCGTATTCCGCTATGTAGCCCTGATCGCGGAGCAGGTCGCCTGCTAATATCAGCGCCAACGCCGGCAGCAGCACAGCCACGGACTTGAGCGCTGCTCGTGGAATTTCCCAAACCACGTTAAAGACGGTGGGTTTACGAAAAGCCTGCTGGACCGCTTCTATGATCTGAGTTGGGCTCAGCCCAGTTCCAGTTTGCCGCGGAGAGCTGCCGGTCTGTGCCGAGGCGCCCCAACGGTTTTGGGAGCCACTTCCCACCGATGGGTCCAAAAGGTTCAGACGTTCATACGCCCGTTCCAGCGTTCCCGGAATTATTCGATCGGCCTGACGCACCGTATACCTGGATGGAGCATTTTCAAGGATCAGTATCCCTAACCGCTCGCCGTAAACCTTCTGGAGTTGCCGTTCGACTTCATCCATGCCAGCGGCCGAACGGCAGACGACGCCGACGCAACCACTGGAGATTTCAGCTCGTGCCAGTTCGTCGATCTCATAAAGGTCCTCGAAATGCGCGGGCGTATAAATCAATTCGTCGAGGGCGCGCAGGCGTCCGGCAATGTACTCAGGCAGATCGACTTCAGGCCAGCGCCCGTCGCGCTTGGTTGCGATTTCCTCCTGCTGCAACTTCGCCAGCGTTCTGCTCGTTGAATGGAGCAAGTCCGGTGGAAATGCGGCCAGGTCTTGCGCCTCAGGACCGTGGGCATCGATGATGCCTGCAAGACGCAATAGGGGCATGATCTTGCCATGAACCGAAACGTCGTTGCTGAGCCGCAGATGATTGAGTAACACCCACAGGGCAAGGACCGTGTCCACCTCGGCATTATTGACCAACACCAGCCAGTCGCGCTTTCGGAAGTCGACAGTCTTACGAATCAATACTATCGCCTGCTCGCAAGTAGCCAACGAGTGAATGCAGCCCTGATGGTGGTCGAGATTGTAGAGTTCCTTCCGAGTATCTACGAACGGGTCGCCTTGCGCCACGCCGTCGAGAAAAATGGTTCCCGCCGGATAGTTGCGCGCTTTCTTAGCCGGTACCACCAATCCGCGTTCAGCCCGAACTGTGACAGTAGGTGCTTCCACGCAGGTGAGAATTCTTTCCCTCGCATCGTCACTTGTGCGATACCGATCGGGCATCGCTGTAAGCTTGGCCGTATGCGCTACTGCTCCATTGCGAGAGGAAAGAACGCTGTCTTCCCACCGGTCGTCCGGTATGATTGAGCCCAGGTCGTAACTGGGTAATCCATCGGAAACCTCGCGTGTAGATTTATTGGCCCGCCATTCGCGCTCGAGTAGCAGATTGCGTGCTTCCGTGATCGATTGGCAGGGCTGCAAAGCGTCGCGTATGCAGCTCAATGAGTCATCTGAACTTGTTGCCGCTGAGAACATCGTCTTCAAGTTGTGAATATAATCGCTGTAACCCCCGGCCCTCGTCGGATCGTATTTCCACACTGTTTTCCACGGAACAAAGCCGCCCAAACCCAGGCGGACAAGCTCGATAGAGGGCGCGGGCATGCCGGCGATCAATAGAAGCGCTCGCTCGCCGCTGGAAAATCTTATCTGCTGGACGCGCTGGCGCTCTGTCAAGTGACGGAGTACCCGTATAGCGGGACCAATTCCCGTGTCGTTACCGATGGTCATGTGCGCTTGTCAGCTGTGCTTCAGGGTGTTTGCTCGCCGGGTGCTCTGAGATCCTTTTTAGAAGACGCGACGTTTTTTGCCGTCCTTTATTGGCGTGCTGAGCGGCGTGAGGCAAAACTTGAGCCGAGATTCGCACCGGCCGTATTTTAATAATCAACGGCACTCGGAAGATCTAGAGACACCCGCCGCCGGCCCCATGTCGCCAAGAGCTAAATGGCTACATTCCGGATTTGATGTCTCGCACCAATAGCGGAACGTAGCACTGAGTGTCTCTCGAGGTCCAAGTGTCCTGGTTACAGGTGACGCTTCCATAGAGCTTGCCCGGGCCGCTGCCGAATGGTTGCTCCTTATCCGGGCAAAAACTGGCCCAGTCTACGATCGTTTGGCACTGGTTAAAGTTGCCGCCATTGGGTACCACGGGAAGCAAATAGCAACGATCAGGATGGGCAGCGAACATCGGTTTGATAATCTCATTGAATATGGTCGCGTCCACGCCATTTTGCAGGTAGCCGCAGTAGCCGATGTCGACTATCGGCTGGCCCGAACAAAACGGCAGCGAACGCCAGAGATTCCGAATCTCATTCGCGCTTGCGTTTTGTATATGGTAGGTCTCCCATCCGGCGGTGCTGCTGCCTCCGGTGCGGAAATCTAGCTCAGCCGTGGTGCCGCAGAGACCTTGCATGACTGCAATCGGCAGTCCGGGAAGCGCCCGGATCACCGCCGTGGCGCTGACGTTCACATCAGCGGTGGTGCTCGTGTTCTGGCCGAACAGGTTGAACAGAGGCGTCAAAAACAACGGGGACTTGATCGGCTCCCCAGCGGTGCCTCCGTAGGGGTTGCTGCTTTCCAGCGCCACTCGAACTCCGTTTGCGTTGGCGGTGGTGACTCCGGACGTGGTTATTGTGTGAGTCTTGTGGTCGTATTTGACCAGCGTGACATTCTTTTCGTTAATCTTGTTGTTCGGACTGTCGACATAATTGTTGCCGGTGCCGGGATTGTTGGCGCCGGGATTAAATTTCATCGCCTGTTCTGCAATCGTCGTCCAATTTGCGGTCGGCACTGCGGCGGCGGCGGCCAAAGCTGCCGCATCCACGGCTGGCTGGCCCTGGGAGCGGACGTAGGCAAGATGTCCGGTGTCTAGCCCGATCCCTACCATGAGCAGGAGCAATACAATGAGTAGAGTGACAAAGACGAGTACGAAGCCCCGTTCATTCTGCATACAGATCCTCCCCGCCCTTAGCTCGAATATGGCCCGTGAGTGGTTGCGCCAGTGCAGTAGTTGGTATTGGTATATTGCTGATAGGTGTAACGTATCTGTGTCGTGCGAGCGATCGTCACCGAGTCCGGAGTGCTGGCGCCAAACAATCGCATCAATTGATATAGAAAGTAATTGTAGTCGCCCTGCGCCGTCACCTCGATAAATTCCATACACGATGTTCCCGTGTAGAATGTCACTGTGACCGCCTTGTTTGCAAGAGAGTCGGGCAACCGGTTGAAGACTTCTGTTTTGATTGTATTGGCGTGCGCCGAAGTGAAAATTAGATCGGGAGCTTTGCCGCTTTTTTGCAATCTGCTTCCGACTCGCGCGCCTTCCCGAGCCGCAACTTGAGTGAGATTGCCCATAAAGAAGCCGATGCCAAAATCGGCGGGTATATATAACGCAATCAGCAGAAGCGGCGTGATCAGCGCGACTTCGACAATGCTTTGGCCTCTCTCGCGCGCCCGTCTCGTCATCATTGATCTCATTTTTCCGCTCCTGTTGGTAATCCGGTTTCGGGTTTAGAGTCGCGACTTCACCTCCCCAACGCGACACGCTGGACCGGAGACCCGAAACTGAGGATATCGTGGTCTAACAGCCGAACTGATGCTCCCACTTCATGCTCGTGGATCTGACGATGTTTACAGTGTCTGGTGCGGTTACACCCATCACGCTCAAGAGTCGGTAAAAAAAATAGTTATAGGTTCCCGAAACGGAGACGGTCACATTTTGGTCGCATTGAAGCGGGGTGCCGGGGTTTGCCTCCAGTGTGACCTGGATCGTTGCGCCCGGGAGAAGAGCGGATGAAATCCTTGCTGCCGTTTCGCCAAGGATGTTTCCCGAGCACGACGGCATAGTACAGCTTCCGGTCCCGACTGTCAGCGTGGGGTCGGCCGCCGCAATCCTTGCTCCTTCACGCGAAGCATTCTGAGCCAACTGTCCCGTGTAGAAGGCGAGACCAAAATCAGCGGGTATCCAGGCGATAATCAGGAAGAGCAAGAACATAAGTACGAACTCGACCATAGCCTGCCCTGACGCACGTGTTGGATGTGTCAATGGATTTCTCCTACGGGAGGCGATTGACCAAAAAGTCATGGATTATCTCAAATGCTCTATATGGTGATGAAGAACTTTATGACTCTGAACGTAGGACGCTATCTCCAATGAACCAAACGCCAGCTGTGTTAGAGCCGGTGCCCGACCGGAATTCAAAATTGGACGCCCATCGATCAATAAAATCGAGCAGGGTTTATGCCATAGCCTCTCGCGACATAGTTGATGACAAAAGTGTTTTTCAGCTGACACGATGGTCCGGCAACTGTTCACTTTTGTTTATCTTGAGATGGCACAACGAACAAAATTGGCGCCTGTTTGTTCGGCGGGGACAGCATAAAACCCGCACATGGCTCGAAACGACAGTGCGGTCGCTGTGCGGGCAACTGTCTACAGGTGGCTAAAGATTTACCTCGATTGAACTTTGAACATCCTTGACGCCTGGAACACTCCGCGCCGCTCCTTCGGCAGCAGATTTTTGGTTTTCCGTGCTAACTT
>CAYPHJ010000014.1:0-62044 GCA_964410485.1 uncultured Syntrophobacteraceae bacterium | reverse complement strand
GGAACACTCCGCGCCGCTCCTTCGGCAGCAGATTTTTGGTTTTCCGTGCTAACTTCGGTGACTATTTGGATAGAAGAAAAGCGCTGGGCTTTGAAATCTCGTGGTCTTCGGACTCCATAACAATCAAATACGAAACCAGCGGCCACGATCGCAAGGAGGAAAACTTTACGCTGCAAAATCTCCACGACGTCGGAATTGGTATGTACCTCCGTCGCTCTGGTCGGCGACTGGCAAAATGATGCTGAATCGAGGTTCGTCCTTTCTTAAACGCTGACCACAAGAGTCCAAACGGCGCGAACACATAGCTACTGCGTTGCCGTGCAGTTCCGTTTAGGATTACTTTTCCATTCCTCCCCTAATTTTTGCAAGCTGAATTCTATGAGCAGAAAGACTATCGAGGGCTGCCTCCAGCTCTTTTGCCAGCATGTCAAGATCCTCCGGTTTTAAACTATCGAGCGACTGAGGACCGCATTGAGTAAGTAGTTGCTCGCTACACGCCTTAAACTCCGGATCATCATGAAGGCTGGCGTCGACAAAGATCTCCATGACATTAACCCAATGCTCTAGAGATCCGGCTTCATATGACTCCACGTCGGCAAGGATCGCCGTTACTTTTGAAAGGACTGCGTTTCTAGATCGCAACACCAGTTTTTTGGCGATGTCCTTCTCGATCTGGGCAGCGTGCCCTGAGAGTACCGCAACCAGTGAGTTGATAGCCCTTCTAAGATGCACCAGCCGGCCAGGATCGCCGAGATTCTCTTCGGCTTTCTTAAGCGCGGCCCTTGCGGAGACTAATTCGCTTGATTCTTTTGGCATTGTTATTTTACCTCTACAGGCAGAGGACGTACTCGGATTCAATCCGTGGCATACTTCACACCCAAATGGTACGAAACCGTCGCTCTTTGCCGCAGGCTTGCACTCTTGTCTGTTTGCCTTGAAACCTAGGGCATTGCTTAGAGGTAAGTAAAGGCAAAGACAGTGCCATGAAAGATTTTGTAATCGCATAGCTTTTAGAGAACGTAGGTATGTGCCCCGGTGTTCAAGAAGCGGCCGGCTTGACACCTAGTGTGAGGTATAGGGCCTAAGAGCAGCCGAGCCTGGTCAGAAAAGTCTCTGCGTGTCGATGCCTGTGTCACACTGTTTGGTAGTCGAGGCGAATAACTGCTTTGAAAAGGCACCCGTTACCGTGAAGGTGCGCAAGTTCCCCCGTAAGCTCGTGGCAAGAGAATTGCTCAACTGGAAAACCGGCAATGGCCCAAAAAATACTCGCACTCATATGTTACAAGCTGTGTGGCCGATGGATTACCACGTTGCGTAATTCCGCAGCCGATTGTCTTTGCGCTCTGGCTTCACGGTTTGGTTGCAGCAGTAAGTTGGTTCGACAAACGATGACGTCTAATTAGGGGAGGATCTATGGCGCTTTGGAAGGAAACGACGCAAAATGATCAGTTTGACAGAGCAGAGGTGGAGCAACCGTCGCCGGCACCCGTGACTTCCGTTCTGCACCGGAAAGAAACCCTTTCGAAAAATCGTCCTGAGACGTTTCTTGGCACAGGAACCATAATAGAGGGAAAAATCGACGGCGATGTCGATGTGCGCATTGCCGGAAAGTTCACAGGGGATATTGAAATCAAGGGGATCCTAAATGTCGAGAAGGGTGGTCAGCTGAAGGCCAACGTCAACGCGGGCACGATTATCGTTGCAGGACATCTGGAAGGAAATACTTTGTCGAATGGACAGGTCACGGTGCTTGGGTCCGGACAAGTCATCGGCGATCTCAGGGCAAAGACGGCGAGTGTGGCGCCCGGCGCCCGAATCCGCGGAAACGTGGAGTTTAAATGGAGTGACGCAGAGGTCGACCAGGCCCAGATCTCCGAGAAGGCCTGAGCAGCGTTAGCGATGATGAAGAGGCTGTGGGACTTTATTTGATGTAACTGCCCACTATGTCAAGAAATATTCACGTAGCAGTCGTAGATAGTCCTCATGACTTTCGCGTTGATTGTGGATTTTCGGCTGTGAATCTTCCATTCCTTTTTAATACTACCGAAGCTCAAATTATAAGTCGCCATGCGAAACTTTAGCCCGGTAGGCCAAAGCCTTAGCTATAAGACTTCACTTCAACTCTCGTTCTCAGCAGGGAGAACTCATTGGAACGCTGAACGCACGGGGGGATAAAGCCTATTTACCCGGGCGACCGAAAATCGGTTTACTCTCGCGAGACGCTCGCTTACTTGGTGCCGAGCCAGCCGTGCTCCGATAGATCGATGGTCACGCCATCGGGCCCGGTGAACTTGACCTCGACGTTTCCTCGCTTCGCCATCTCTTCGGTCCCCGGGTAAGGACGGTGCACCGCGCCGGCCTTCTCGATCCGCGCGCTTGCCTCTTCCATGTTCTCGACCTCGACGCCGAAGTGGTGGATGCCGGTGTACCTGATCGCGCCCTCAGTAGTAGCGGGGTCATCGTATTTGAACTTCAGGATCGCGAGATTCACGTGCCCGTCGCTAAGATAGTAGCCCTCGGAGGTGGGCGAGTTGACCTTGCCAACCTCCTTCAAGCCGAGCCCTTCGATATAAAACCGGGCCGTCGCCTCCGGTTCCCGCGTGGCGATTGCGATATGTCGAATCCGTGACATAACGTGCCTCCTTTATCTGTCCCGCCTTGCCTATGTTCTTACTCGATAATGCCCATATCATTCCAGAAAGGATTTCTCCACATCCTATGCCACGGGCGGCCCGGGATCAACGTGATCAGCGATGGACAAAGCGAATCAGATCGGCCGATCTGTGGTCAAACTTTCGGGAAGGCGGAATTTCTATCAGCGAGATCCCCGGGTTGACGCTCCTAGAGATGTTGCCCACAATTATCGTTGTCAAACAATTTTGTTCAACAACGATGGAACGATTTTCGCGCCAGCAACGTAGACGACTTTCGGTGTCGCTTTTTGTCTCTTGAGCGGCTCCCGGCACCTCTCTTGCTCCGCAACCAGTGACGCAGTCCCACAGAGACGTTGACGACTACTACAGGATGTGGCGGTCAGAGAGAAACCCTTTCAGGGAGGGAAGGGTAAGGCAAAACACATCTGCGAATAGACAGCACAAGTGCCGGTGCACAAAAACGGGGGGCGGCTATGAAAGAATCTTCAAGTAGTATCTTGGCGTTAGTTTTTGTTGTTTTCGTGCTGGTTGCACTGTTATTTGCCGGGGGTAAGTCCCGCACCGGAAATGGCGCGCTGACCGACAGCCGTGAAAGAATATCCGAACTTGCGCTTGGTTTGCTGCTGGCCGCCAAATAATCGCTGCGTTTCTCGTTCCGGCACGGTCTCAATCGACCAACGATACTGGATCGCCGATGTGAATCTGCCCCCCAGATCGACTCGGCACCACGGCCACCGCGAAGGTTGGCCTCTCCTGGTCAAACATTTTCATTAGGGTTGTGAGAATTGGCAAATCACGTTCACCTGTTGTTGGGTTGGCATGCGTAGCAAGGCACCTGAATTTCGGCCTGACCACAGTGAATTCAACGTTGCCTACGCGGAGCTGTCTCCCAACCCAACCTTGTTCTTCCCAGGGCTCTATACCGTCTATGGCGATATTTGAGCGAAACCGAATCTCGCTGAGCTCGGGTTTTTCCAACGCATCTGCAAGTGATTGAAGACTCCCGCGGCCGTGGAGAGTCACTTGACCCGCTTCGGCGTCATGGTATCGCGGCGTCACGCCATCACCTGTAACACGAAGCGGGAGCCGCTCCGGGTGGCGAGACAGCGGATTCTCAGCAAGCTTGAGCACATAATCGGCTAGCGCCGAGGCAATCCGCTTGCGACCTTCGGTGCTGAGCGCTTCATCCACTAAAACGACCCTGTCCAGATTGATGCGGAGGCGAAAAGCCGCCTCGTCAAATTCAACCTGCAAACGTGCGAGCCCGGGAGTATTTACTAACGCTAGCATGCCCGTTTTCTTACTCCAGGCTTCGTCGGGTGCAGCGGTATCCGCAAACCGGAGGCCGAGCACTCTGTCACCAGCGACTCTCCCTTCGTCTAGGACCGTTAATGTTTCGCACTCTTCGGCAGTGAAACCCTTCACAGGATACCGATAAAGCGCAGCAACGTATGGCATTTTCATATGCTTCTGTAAGGTTCGAACTACGCCTACTCCTGCGGCCCAAGGGCAGCCTCAACCACCTCTCTTCTTTCTAGCCCATAAAGGCGTTTGATGGCAACTAAAGTGTACGACCCGTAAATATTTCGATACGTCTTCGGTCCCCGTGTCCGTCTCCGGTCCCCGGTCTCTATCTCTGTTTCTCTCGGTCTTCGGTCATCCGTCCGCGGTCGTCGTTCTTCACACCGACACTGCAACGCCGTAGTCGGGACTTCCGCCCTGACCCGCAGGAAACAGCTTCCATTCCTCCATCCAGCGATGCGTCCGCTCGAACATTTCACGGGTGTACGGCTCAAATATCAACCGCTCTCCAGGGCCAAAGCCATTGACATCGATGATGCTGTGATAGCGCTCCGGTAACTCTTTGAGAAAATAATGTTTGTAGCGCTCCGGCTCGAGATCGATATCCCTCTGGGCGCGCTGCAACGCCGTGAAGTATCGTTTGACGTCCTCGACATCTACGTCCTTGTGCAACAAGAAACCGATCATAAAAGTGGTGTCTAATATCTTTCGGAATCCCTGCTGTTCAGCGGCGTACAGCGGAGCTCCGAATACATTGGCAGCAGGGATTTTGCGGTCGAGGAGGGCCGCGAGACGATCCTGTGGCTGGCCGATGTAGCCGAGCTTGATCTCGTCGGGCTTGAGCACCTTTTCGAGAGCTTGGATCGCGGAAAAATAACTGCCGGAGTGATAGCCAACACCCACTTCTATGTTCGCCAGGTCTCGAGGTCTCCGAATCGAAGACTCCGGCGGAACGACAATGGCGGACGGTGTAACGGAGTAAGCGTGACCCCACATTCGCCCATGTCCCGCAGACGAAGCCATATTCACGGCCCAGTGGCACGCGCAGCTGATATCGGCAGCGCGCCCGCGCTCCATATTCTCGAACGCTCCTCTCTTGACTTCGGGCGCGGCCGTCTCTGTGGATTGGACGAGAGCGTAGCCGGACGCCTGAGTTGCGTAGGAGGTCAGAAATTCGTAGTCCAAGCCTTCGTGCTTGAAATATCCCTTCTCCTCGGCGACCCATTCCTGAAGTCGCCCGTGTGGCTCAATGCGAAACTTCTTCATAACCATGCCCTCCTAAGCTGAGCGCAAGACTAAAGAATGCGTTATTCATCACTCCCCTGCAGAGTGTTTGCTGCTTACTGCTCACTGCCCGCTGCTTACTTCACCGTATAAGTCTGTCCGCTCTCGTTAGATTGATGACCGGTTCAAACTTCAATGGCTGCCCAACGGGCAGGTCCGCGCAGCCTTGGCGCCTCCTTGCGTTAGGCGACGGGGAAATTGCGCTCCCGTCTAATGCGTCTTTCGGGGGACGGACCGTGTCGCCATAGGTAGTTTGACGCCAATTTGCCTTACCTGGCTTTGAGAGGAAACCTTTCTGGATGAGCGATGATTTCTTCGCTCAAATCAACGTCGAGATCTGGCCAATAGAAGTGGCCCGGTGTTGGCTCTTCGACGTTGAGAATTTTTCCTACAGGCGCGTCCTTAAACCAAGGAAACTGATCGTAAGACATAAACAATTCGCGGTCGCCCACCAGCAACCAGATTCCATGCTTTGAGATATGGGTAACTTCAACCGGGGAAGTGTTTTTCCCAAGCGCGCTTAAGCTCATCATAGTGCTCCTCAATAATTTGCTCGATCTCCTTGATTTGGCTTCGTAACAAACGAAAATTTCTCGCCAACTCGATGTGCGGCTCCAACCAGAACTTTGCCTCGCCATCTCCACAGTAGACGTGAACATGCATCCGCGTTTCCTCTCGGGAAAAGAAGAAAAACCGATAGCCCTTTTCTCGAAACACGGTGGGGCTCACGACGACAATAATAACGCAAAACTCCAATGGGGCATAGGACTAGCTTTTATAGATTTCTCGTACCCCGAACCTGGGGAAAATCCCTTCGGTCATCGTCTTTTGTACTCAGATTGTGATCTTGTCCGCTCGATACAGCGCCGACTGCGGAATCGTCACGCCCCCGGAAAACTCCGTCCAGCGCTTGTGCTCCAGTCGGATCTCGTGAATGAGGCGGGATATCCATCGACAATCGTCATCCCAACCACGACTCGGCTCATCGAAAACGCGGGAATTCTCCGGCTCCGCCTGAAGCAAGGACAAGGCCGCATGGCCCGAGATAGCGATCTTCTTCTCGGCCAAATGATTGCGGTGGCCAACGAGTCCTTTCGGCAAGAGATCGGAGCAATCCCCAGAGCAGTCATGGAAGAAGTGGAGAATCGGATTCGCATCATTCTTAACCTATGAGGCAAGCTTCGGCTGCAAATGTTTGGTTATCAACGATTTCACACCTCACCGGATTATTCGATCCGCCTGTGCCAGCACGTTGGGCGGGATCGTGAGCCCAATCTGCTTCGCCGTTTTCAAATTGATCACTAATTCGAATTTCGTCGGCTGCTCAATCGGTAGCTCCGCCGGGTTGGTACCTTTCAGGATCTTATCGACATAAATTGCTGCACGTTTGAAGTTCTCAGTATCACTGGTCATGTAAGACATAAGACAACCTGCCTCCACGTACTCAGTCGCTTCGCACATTGAGGGTATCCGGCTCCTTATTGTGAGGTCCGCTAGCCGTTTTGCATGACGTCGTATCATGGGTTCAGTAATCACAATTAGAGCGCTCACGCGGGCCTTCGTCGCGGCCTGAATTACGCCCTCAAAGTCAGGGGTTGGACCCCGGACTTGGAAGGACTGAATCTGTATTTTTAGGGCGTCCGCCGCAGCCTCATATTCCTTAAAACTGATCGCCTGTGCCTCTCTGCCCGATGGCCAAATGACTCCAACCGGAGAGGTCTGCGGAACCACGTCCTTGACAAATTCCAGCCGTTTCCCGCTTAGATCCCGGCCCAGCCTGGTGAGCCCCGTGAGATTACCGCCTGGCCGCGCCAAGCTGTCGACCAAGCCACTCGCTACGGGATCCACCGAAGTCACCATTACAATGGGTACGATTTTGGTTACTTGCTTCGCTGCGCGAATGGCCGTTAACGGCGCAGTGACAAGCACATCGATGTTGAGCTTTAGGAGTTCCGTTACCAACTCTGGAACCTTGTCGAGTTTTCCCTCGGCGTATCGGTGCTCGAGGTGTATGTTTTTCTTCTCGTGGTAACCGAGATCGCGAAGACCACCTTGAAGAGCAGCCTGGCGATTCTTCTCGGCTTGCGGAGTGCTGCCCCAAAGAACACCGACCAGCGGGATCCTTCTTGGCTGCTGCGCCTCAATGGAGACAGTAGGCAGAATGGCATTAAGCAGTAAGCAGAGAAGGACAAACCATCTCAGGCCCAGGCGTCGTGCCGTTGTCCCGCTTACTGCGCGCTGCTTACTGCTTACTATTGCTGTCATCTAATCACCCTGTCGCTCGGTACAGCACCGTCTCCGAAATCGTCAGGCCGATCTGTTTGGCGGCCTCTAAGTTAATGACAAGCTCAAATTTCGTCGGCTGTCGTACCGGTACATCAGCCAGCTTTAGTCCCGTTGAGCAGCTTGTCTGCATAGGTCGCTGAGCGACGCCATTCCGCCTCTGCCGGAGAGAGTCGGTCTACGCTACCAAAGGGCAAGCCACTTATTGGATAAATCTCTCGCCTTTGTTGCATTGATCTTGTTTCTCAACAGAAGATGACGTAAAGACCGATCCTGACACGACAAATGGACATTCGGATCGATTCTCATACACTCGACCGCGCCGCCGAACGAGGCGCAAGTCCGAACGAGATCATCGAAGTCATTAACACCGGACATCCAGTACCCGCAAAGCACGCCCGTTTGGGCAAGAGCAAAATCTTTGAGTTTAACCAGACGCGCCTGGGCAGATTCTACGAGCACAAAAATATCGAAGTCTTTTTCGCTATCGAAGGAGATGTTATAGTCACCGTAACCGTCTACGTCTTTTACGGGAAATGGGAGATCGACGATGGAGATTCGGTATAATGCCAAGGCTGACCTAGTATACATTATGCTTGATGAGCGCAAGCAGGACGTCATCAATAGACGCTCTACTGAGGATATTGTGCTGGACATCGGCGCTGATAATCGAATCATCGGTATCGAGATTTTGGACGCTTCAAAGCATTTGAATCTTGCTGATCTCTTGCCGGTTAAATACCAGGTGTCTCAATAGATCGAGATCCAAGCCGTGGCAGTCGTTTTCCGTCCTGCTCCCCCATATCGCTAGTTTGCCCTTGGCCGTTCGATTTGGATTTTCGGATTCGGAATCTACAGATCGAAGCCGAATTCTTTGATCGCATTGACCCAACACTCCACGACTCCAATACTCCATCACTCCCTCTTTTCATCTGATCACCCTGTCCGCGCGGTAGAGTACCGCCTCCGGAATCGTCAGGCCGATCTGGTTTGCCGTCTTGAGATTGATGATTAGCTCGAATTTCGTCGGCTGCTCTATCGGCAACTCGCCGGGTTTCGCGCCTTTAAGAATCTTGTCCACGAAAGTGGCGGCGCGGCGCGACACTTCGGCCCGGGTTGGACCATATGCCATCAGCGCACCGGCTTGGACAGCGGGTGCTGCGTCAAACACGGTAGGAATTTTACTTTTGAAGCTAAATTCCAAAATCTGTTTTCTCTGAGAACTGATCAACCTGTCCGCGATTGAAAAAATCGCGTCTGGCGGGTTCTGGGAGATTTTCGAGAAGATGCCACCAAAGTCATCGGGGTCGCGCACCCCAAACGTCTGGAGCGTTATGCCTAGAGGCGGCGCCACCTCCTGCATTTGTTTGGTTATGAGGTTCATGCTCTGGTCCCCCAGATTCCAGACAAGCGCGACGCGCGTAAGCTTGGGAAAAATTTCTTTAAGCAGTTCAAGCCTTTTTCCGCTCAGTTCCAGGGACTGCAGACTTAGGCCAGTGATATTCCCCCCCGGCCGCGCGAAGCTTGCAACTAATCCAAGCTCGACCGGATCCACATTGGCTATCATGACAATGGGAATCGTCTTGGTTGCGTCTTTGGCGGCATGGATCGCCGGCAGGTTTGGGCAAAAAAGAACATCAACTTTAAGCTTGACGAAGTCGGCTACGAAACCGGGAACACGGTCCGTCTTTCCTTCTGCGCTACGGTACTCAAGCAGGATGTTTTTGCCGTCGATATAACCGAGATCTCTCAGCCCCTGCCGGAGGGCTGCGAAGCTGACATTGGAGGCGGCGGTACCAGTCATCGCTACATATCCTATCCGGGAGACCTTGCTTGGCTGCTGCGCCTCCACGGGAAAGCTAAGCGCAAAGAGCAAAGCGCCAAGTGTAAGGCCAATAACGGTTTTATTCATGGGGTTCTTCCTATTCCGAGGGCAGCCAATTTTCTGCTCTCCGTGTTGTTTTTCGAAGCTTGCCGGGTTGACACAATGTGAGACGCGATCGATGGCTTGGCTTTGCCGAGCTCAACTGTGGAGAACGGGAGACTAGGGAGCGCGCGGACAAGTAGTGTGGCCTTCATGGGCCCTCCAGAAAACGCGCCGAAAAATCAACCAGTCGGGCTATGGAACGAGAGGGTGGAACTTGCTGCCAAACCCTGTCCGGCTGGCACAGCGGGAAAGCACCTGCCTTATTTCACCGCCGATCTAAACTGTCAAGTAATTCATGCGGCTGATATGGCAAGCGCGGTGCCAACTTAAACAGGAGGTTGTCCGACTGGGACAAGTCTTTGTTAATGATGATTAATTGTAGCTTCCAGGTTTAATGCAGGGTAAAAACAGGGCGAGGGCGGCGTATCCAATGTGCTACGTGCAGAAGCAAATTTGATTCGCCCGACCTCGAAGCCGAGGATCCGGTTGTGTGGATGAGCGGACTACTGTGGGACTTGGCTTTTAGGCAGCTAAGTGCTTTTGAGTCGGTTCTTGATAATCTTCTGGTGAATTCGTTGGTAGCGTTGCCGCTCCCGTGAGATTTTATCGCGATATTCCTTCTCCGTGATCACTCCTTTTTCGACAAGCAACTTGGCCAGCCCCTCAGCGGTGGCGAGACTCAAGACAAGAAGATCATGAATGCTTTCGCCATCTTTTTCGATTGGCTTTGGCGATGAGATCTCCTCGCTGGAAACTTCAGGCTGCATGTCGCTGGGCAGCGACGCCGTCGGTTGCGCCTCATGCTGTACCGCTTTGGTCATGCCGGGGTTTGGATCTAGATATGCGAACTTCTTCAGACGCGTCATCAGCTCGATCATTCTTATTGGCTTCTGCAGGAAATCACTGCAACCCGCTTCGAGGCAGCGGTCTCTGAGTTGTGGGAATACACTCATGGCTACAATAGGAATCCGGTCTCCCCATGGGTTTTGCTTGACCTCGGAAACGAAGGTCACCCCGTCCATATCGGACAGCTCGGCTTCCACCAAGACCAGATCGGGATGGCATTCCTCGACCTTCCGGAGCCCTCCCTCACCGGTCACCGCAATGATAGGTTTGAGCCCCGCTACTATGATTTGCTTCACAAGCGCCTGCGTGTAATTAGGT
The DNA here is from genome assembly GCA_964410485.1 of uncultured Syntrophobacteraceae bacterium. Taxonomy (GTDB): domain Bacteria; phylum Desulfobacterota; class Binatia; order UBA9968; family UBA9968; genus CAYPHJ01. The sequence goes on along the minus strand of CAYPHJ010000014.1, from coordinate 51,430 downwards.
TGCTTTTCCACGATGAGCACTGTTTTTTCGTTACTTTTGCTCATATCAGCTCGCCGATCTGCTTTATGGTGCAACAACTGTGCCTCTTTAGGGTTGGAGTGCAGCCAGGCAAACCTCCGATTAGTCCAAGGACTCAGGGAATATTGCGTATATAGAGCGTACAAAAGTGCACAAATGGGGAGTTTACCGGACAAATAGCCGAACGCGGGTAGCGAAACCGATGGGGTGTCCCAATGGGGCGATTACATCTCGGCTCGCATACCTAACCTCCATTGCAACCAGCACCTTTGCATTCTTTCCCAACGAGCAATAGAGTTGTTTTGAGATCGCGCCACTTTATTCAAAGCGAAGGAGCAGCCTATGGCTGAAGAAAAAGCGGGTTATTTCGCAACGGACATTCACTGGGTAAGCGCGAGACAGGGCCGACTCGAGGCCAAGGACCTACCGGCAATTCTGGTGGACGCGCCGCCGGAGTACAAAGGGCAGGGTAAGGGTTGGACCCCAGAGCACCTGCTGGTCGCATCGGTGAACGCCTGTTTCATGCTCACTTTTTTGGCCATCACGGAAAACTCGAAACTGGGACTGGAAAGTTTTGCCTCTTCGGCGGTGGGGAAGCTGGCCAAGGTTCAAGGGGCGGGCTATCAGGTGACCGAAATCCTGATCAAGCCGAAAGTCGTCCTTTCTTCCTCACAGGATCTGACGCGGGTGCCGCGAATGTTGGAAAAGGCGAAAGAGAATTGTTTTGTCTCTAACTCAATCAAGAGCGAAGTCAAACTGGAACCGGAGGTATCCGCTCAGGCGGGCTCGCCACTAGTTAAACCCTGACGACCGGCACTCTCTCGACCGACATTCCGGTGGTACCGAATAATTTTTTAAGACAGCTTTTAATTTCATAGAAACCCTCTTGCGCTTGTTTGCGAAAGCGGTATGGTGCCAACAACGAGTCCTGCCGGGCTCTTCCTGTGGGGCGGTCCCGACTTATCTTGGAACAAGCTTTTCTCCAATTAAACGGTGGTGGTGCCATGTCAGGCCGGCTGCATGGAGACTATTTCATTCTAGCTTCTCCCAGCTTCGATACCTCGACCAACAGCTGGGCTGCCCAAGCCGATGTTAGCTGGAATCACAAGTCACCTTGCCGGCGATTCGCTTTTATTCGGTTCCCCAATCGATTCAAAACAGAAGCCGAAGCGATCGCTTTTGCTCTGGAAGTGACTCCCGCGTGGATTGACAAACATACCCGCAGATTACGGACTCATGGCACAGGTTCAGAGCGACCCAAGGTTATCGACGTGATAGAAAGTTTAAAGAGAAGCATCGCCAGAGCGACACCCTCTAGAACTCGTGAACCTCACTCGCACGGCAACAAGCCACGCAGAACTCGCTCCCTGTAATCGAGCACTTGGATCATTTCTGACCATTCTCCCGCAAATAATTCATATACCAAAGCTACAACACAGCGGAAGAAAACGAGCCGGTAGTCGGTATCGAGCGAAATCCCCCGTAGCCCGCTTTGGCAAAGGGGGCCGGCCGCAGGACGGGGGGATTTGTGTGTAGTCACATTTTTATAGGAGAGGCGCAAAGCTCCCAAAGCAAGCGGTGCTCACGCATCTTTTTTGATCTTAAAATGTTCGGCTTGCAGCGCCTCGAATATCCGGTCAATGTGATCGGCTCCGGTGGTTTCGAGAATGAGTTCGACTTCGGTTTCGCTGATCGCCACTGGTCCAAAACCGCGCCTCTGGCTGATTTGCAGTATGTTTGCCCGCAGATCTCCTACACAGCGCGCCAGCCGAGCCAGTGAGCCGGGACGATCGGGGAGAACAACGGACAACCGTGTGAGTCGGCCATCCTGGATCAATCCTTGTTCGATGATGCGTGATATCAGGTTAACGTCAATATTTCCGCCGGAAACGACAAGCCCGACCTTCTTGTTAGAGAGCGCGATCTTTGAATTGACGAGCGCCGCCAGTGAAACTGCCGCTGCTCCTTCAGCGACGGTCTTCTCGATCTCCAGAAGTAACAGGACGGCATTGGCAATTTCCCTTTCACTGACGCTGACGACATCATCGATGTATTGCCGGATAATTTCCAAGGGTATTTGGCCAACCGAACGCACGGCAATGCCATCCGCCAAAGTCGTTGCCGGAGGTAACTGAACCGGGTGGCCCTCCTCCAAAGCCACCTTCAGTGTGGGAAGAGTTTCGGTTTGTACCCCGATAATCAGAATTTTTGGATTCAGCGTCTTTAGTGCCAAAGCGACACCTGCAATCAAGCCCCCTCCACCGACTGGAACGATAACAGCATCGAGTTCTGCGTTCTGTTCGTACAACTCTATTCCCATCGTGCCTTGACCGGCGATTACCCAGGGGTCATCAAAGGCGTGAATGAAGGTAAGACCTTTTTCCTTCGCCATGCGGTAAGCTTCGGCGAAAGCTGCGTCGTAATCCTCTCCGTAGAGAAGAGTTTGCGCGCCGTTGCGTCGGACGCGGCTTACTTTAATCAGAGGCGCGTGGAGTGGCATGACAATGGTTGCGGCGACGTTCAGGCGGTGGCTGTGGAACGCCACAGCCAGGCCATGATTGCCGGCACTGGCAGCAATCACGCCCCGCCGGGCTTCATCCGGTGTGAGCGTCATTAAACGATTGAGTGCGCCCCGCTCCTTGAACGAGCCGGTCATTTGTAAATTATCGAGCTTAAAAAACACGCGATTGCCAGTGAGCCGGCTGATGGTTTCAGAGCACGGACAGGGTGAGAGATAGATATGTTTGTGGATACGCGAACGCGCTTCTTCGATATCGGCGAATTGAAGCATACCCGGAAAGTTAAATGAATGGCTGCTGCCATGCAAGTGTGATGGAGCCCGAAGATGTACCGCCGAGTCGGAATGCCGGTTTCGACTTGCGAATTTAAACTCAGGGTGGCAGCGTGGAGATATGATTAGCGGTGCACAATGTATTGTGCGAAGAATGAGGACATGAAAAGCCGCCGAAAGAGCAGTCGGGCAGACCTCGAGCGCTATCGCCAGAACTATCTGGTCGAAATGGATGGGATTGCGCTTTACCGCGCGATTGCTGCCGCTGAGAAAGACGAGAAGCGCGCGGCGATTTTCATCAGACTTGCGGAGAACGAAGAACGCCATGCCCAACGCTGGGCGCACCTGATTCATTTGGCCGGAGGAGAGGTGCCAAAACATCGTCCGACGGCGCGCGTGCGCATGCTGGGTTGGATGGCGCGACATTTTGGTACGCGGCGCGTATTGCCGATCGTGAGCAGCCTCGAAGCGAGAGATGAAGCGGGTTACCTCAACCAGCCGGAGGCGGCCGGGCTACCGGCCGAGGAGCGGGCGCATAGCCGGGCGCTGCGCGCCATGGATAGCACCCCTGGGGCAGACTCGATTATCGGTGCCGAGCGCTGGCACGTCATGTCCCGTGGCGGGAGCTTGCGGGCCGCGGTGTTTGGCGTAAACGATGGCTTGGTTTCTAATTTCAGCCTGGTGATGGGGTTCGCCGGGGCAGAGGCCGCGCCGGAATACATTTTATTGGCTGGGGTCGCGGGGCTTTTGTCAGGCTCATTTTCAATGGCTGCCGGAGAATATGTCTCCATGCGCGCCCAACGCGAGCTCTTTGAGCAGCAAATCACGTTGGAAAAACAAGAGCTCGAAATGTCCCCGAAAGAGGAAGAAGAAGAGCTGTCGCTAATCTACCAGGCAAAAGGAGTCCCGGAGAAAGAAGCGGCCATGGTGGCGCGACGGATCATTGCCAATCCGAAGATGGCGATCGACACGCTGGCGCGGGAGGAGTTGGGCTTGGATCCCTCTGAGTTGGGCTCCCCCTGGGGAGCCGCCGTCAGCTCGTTTTGCGCCTTTGTCTTGGGCGCTTTCGTGCCAGTTGCGCCCTACCTGTTTGTTGCGGGACAGACGGGCTGGATGGCGAGCGCTTTGCTGAGCTTCTCTATGCTGTTTCTCGTGGGCGCAGTCCTTTCCATCTTTACTGCTCGCGGCCCCCTGGTGAGCGGGCTACGCATGCTGCTTATCGGGCTTCTCGCCGCGAGCGTTACCTACTGCGTAGGTTGGGTGCTTGGCGTTACGGTTTTTGACTGAGCACGGTTCAGGGCTCGCAGCTTAAACGCCGGGGCAATCCACGCCCTTCATCGAAGTGGGTCATATGGCGGGATCCAGCGCCTCGATACGCCACCGAAACGTGGCTACTCGGGGAATCGGAAATAAAAGAGTCCGACCGCCCTGAGTAGACCGCAAGGTTGTATCGAAGGGTTGACGGGAGGAGTTAGGAGAGAACCCGTCTGGCTTCCAACCAGAAGGAGAGTGCCAGGTAATATGCAGGAAAAACCAGCGAGCCCAGCACGACCAACCGGGGTGGATCGGGTAAAGCGTAGACGATGTAAAGCACGGCGATTCCCCATGGGATGCCCAGACCGATGGTTAGGGCGCGGTACTCTCGGGTCCGGCTCGGGTAAATGTATCTCAACGGAATGAAAACGAGCACAGTCAGGATGAGAATTGCAAACGCGTTAATCCACACAGGAGCTTTAATCACATACATGTAGAAGACCACGACATTCCAATAGGACGGAAAGCCGAGGAAGAAATGGTCGGAAGTCTTGGCGTCTTTCTGGCAAAAACCGTACGCGCTGGCGAGCAGAGGCAGCGCGGCCAGCCAAAAAGCATCCTGGGCCGGCAAAACGTCAGCATGGAGCAAAAACCAGCACGGAACGATCACGTAATTTGCATAATCCATCAGGTCTTCAAGGCGATCGCCGTCGAACCACGGGATATGCTCCTTCACGCGCGCGGCTCTGGCTAGCGTGCCGTCCGTGCTGTCAATCGCAACCGCCAGCGACATGAGCCAGAAAACCTGCTGAAAACTGTGCTGGTTGATGAGAGCAATTGCGGCGAATGCGATGACGGCTCCGGAAGCCGTATAGAGATGCACCAGCCAGGCTAGAATCAGTCTAGCGGTCATTCACTTTGAGGGCAGATGTACCACGCAGGCATAGCTCGGGGTTCGCAGTGTCGAGGGCCGCTACCTTCAGAATCGTCCGGCTCGCTAAGATGCGGAGGCAGCGAAGCTCGGGCGGGTTTTCAGACGCGCGATCCACGCGAGCGTGTTGGGGTATTTCGAATCGACGGCTACTTGGAAGCGATCCAGTAGGTCTAAATTGGCCATAAAAGCAATGTCGGCAAGACTGAAGGAGCCGGCAAGGTATTCCTGGCCTTGCAATTCCTTCTCTACGCGATCAAAGCACTTTGCGATATCGGCCTTGGCGCTTCCAATAGCCGCCGCGTCTCGTTCCGGTTCAGGCTTGCGCATCTCGTTAATGAGCTTGACGAAAGGAGGATTAAAATGAGTGTCGCGAAAATCTTCCATAACGCGGGCGCGAGCTCGACGCTCCGAGCCTTCCGGCATCAAAGGCGGATAGGGATATTCATCCTCCAAGTACTCGTTGATGATCGTAGAATCGTAAACAATGAAGCCCTCGTCGTCCAAAGCCGGTACTTGGCCGAACGGATGGATTTTTAAGTATTCCGGGTTCTTCTGCTCTCTTTTCGCCAGGTCGACGTTGATGCGCTCGAATTCCAATCCCTTTTCAAGCAGGGCGATTCTGACCTTTCGCGAGTTGGTGGAGTAGGGAAAGGTGTACAGTTTGATCATCAGCGGCCATCCTCCTTAGAAAATTATAATAACACAAGGATCGCATCGCTGTGAACTGCGAATTTTTAATTTTCTAGCGTTCTTACGGCCTTTGCCCGTCGCGGCGAAAAGACTTCAGTGGCTGTCACAGCTGGGGTTCGGTTACGCCGACCGCCCCGGAGGTCGACTCCGATGTATCTGGGTGCGCCAGATCGAATCGGCGCCTAGGGATGCTAAGGAACTTGAGCCATGAGAAGGCGGCAGGTCGCGGAGAATACTGGGGGTTGAGATCCGTCGGGCCACCCGTGACCCGAGGACGATCTTCAGGGCCAGTGCCTCCTTCCCCCGTCGAACGACGATCTCGACTTCATCGCCTGGCTTACTAATGCGTAGTTGGTCCGTGAGGTCCTCAAGGCTTTGAATTTTTGTCCCCGCGAATCGAACGATGATGTCGCCCGAGCGTAAACCGGCTAGCGCAGCCGGGCTGCCATTGGAAACACCAGCCAGCCGTACACCGTCTTCAGTCGCCGTAAGATCGGGAATACTTCCCAGATAACTCCTGGATTGTCCGGTCTGTTCCGGACCATCGGCCAACGAGCGTGACGGAAGGCTCACGAAGTTCAGAGGTTCTTTCTGATTGGCGATTCTTTGCGCCGTGGCCCGGGCCAGCTGAGTCAGGCGCGCCATCCCGAGAAAGTTTAGTTTATCCCAGGTGTCCGTCGGTCGGTGATAATCGGGATGAATGCCGGTAAAGAAGTGAACTGATGGTATACCCTTACTGTAAAAGGCCATGTGATCGCTGCGGCCAATGTGATCCGATTCTCTAATGCGAAGGCCAAAGCGGTCGGCTTCTTGAGCGATGATCGCGCTCAACTCATGGCCCGATCGCGCGCCGAAAGCGGTCACTTGATTGTCACGCAGTCTGCCTACCATGTCAAAGTTGAGCATGGCTTTAATCTCTGGTAGCGGAACGGCTGGATGATTCACATAATGTCTCGAACCGTGGAGCCCCAGTTCCTCAGCCGAAAAAGCGATGAAGACAATGGTGCGACCCGGTTGCGTAGTTGCTCGGCTAAGCTCCTCCGCCATCCGCAACATAAGCGCCGTCCCGGAAGCGTTATCATCCGCCCCGTAATGGATCTGGCCGGCAGTGGTCGAATCAGGAGTACCGAAATGACCGAGTCCCAGATGATCGTAATGCGCTCCAACTACGATCGCCTCGTGTCTCAATCTCGGATCGGACCCCGGAAGAATCCCCACCACATTATCGGCTGGCTGACGAACCTCTTGAAGCGAGACTTCGAGCGTGGCCTTGGCCCCATTTAGCGCCCTAGAAGCCGGCTTTCCCTTGCGATCGATCTGCTCCTTCAGGCGACTCAACGAAATACCGTGTTCGCCAACCCATTTCTCTACCCTGGCGCGTTTTACCTGAGCTGCAATTAAGTCATTGGCGCCGCGCCACAAGCTCCCGGCCAGCGAAATCAGCTCTTCCTCGGCGGTTGCCGGCGTGTTTAGATTGACCACAATCATGCCGACGGCGCCGTGGTCGCGCGCGTTATTCGCCTTGGAGCGCAGGGTTGCGTGATGCGAGTAACGCGGGCTTTTTTGAAAAGGGCTGTCCGCGTCGAGTGGCGGTGGCTCATAGCGAAGCACAAGAACGATTTTCCCGTTAACATCGATGCCAGCATAGTCATCGTATCCGTACGATCTGGCCGTGATTCCGTAGCCGGCAAAAACAACCTCGGCTGCGACACTGCCGGTCGCGGAGAATCCGAGCGGCGTCCAAGTTTGACGCAGTGGCAAGGAAGAATCTCCCAAAGAGAGGCTCGCCGGCTGTGTGACTACCACGCCCGTGGCCACGTCAAAGGTTTGGAAATAGCTACCGTGATCGCCTCCCGGTTGTAAGCCATAACGGGTGAACTCGCGCGCGATGTAATCGCGCGCAAGTCGGATGCCCTCACCACCCACTCCGCGACCGGCGAGCCGTTCCGACGCCAGGTACGCGACATGGCGGCGCAACGAATCGGCGTCTGTGTTCAGGGAGGTCTTGGCTTCGGTTGCCCAAATAAAAAAGAGCAGGAGAAAGAGAAACGTAGCCCACCGGGAACTCTTATGGGCGGTCATGAAGGCAGAGCAAGTGTTCATACGATGATCAGACCTCATCAATGTGACACAAGTTACCAGACCGAGAGAAGCATTCAAGAACAACCAAGAAATCCTCGGTCTCCGAGTCTGGCTTCCAAGGTTTCGTGTTCGGGGCAGAAACACAGACGGAACGGGAACTTGGAAGTGATTCTAATCCGAAACCCGAGACCTTGGACTCGAGACGTGGAACTCTTCTCAGGATTACCCCATCCGGGGTAGCACCGATATGACCCGATCGGGTCTATAGACACGGATTGATGTTTTCGGTAAAAAACGGCGAGTTGCCACGGCGCCGTTCCCGTCGATCGGCACGGCTTTAAACGCTATAATGGATTAAGTCCAACGGAGGTGACGCATGGCAAAAACGGTTATTGTTTACAACCAACCTGGCTGAGGTCCGTGTCAGAAGGAGAAGGAGTTTCTTTCTCAAAAGGGTATCGTCTTTGTGGATAAAAACGTAAGAGCAGATCAAGCCGCACTGAAAGAGTTGCTAGATATGGGCTACCAGAGCACGCCGGTCACCTTGATCGATGGCCAAGCGGTTGTGGGTTTCGACCAAGCTAAAATTCAGCAGCTCTTGGGAATTGACTAGGCAGCTCGTATGTAAGTACGCATTAGAGATCGAGGACGAGCCCTGGAGAGCGGAGCAGGCAGGTTGAGGTTAATCTTGTAAGGAGTGTTTCATGAGCTTGCGCTCGCCCGCAGAGGATGAAAATAAACTCTCAGGCACAGAACGGCTCCGGAAGGATGGAACAAGCGTTGATCAAATCCCCCAATAGCCCCCTTTGCAAAGGGGGCGGGCCGCAGGACCGGGGGATTTTCTTGTCAAGCGAGTGCCTGAGTTTGCATAAGTTCAATTTTCGAAGGAGGTGAGGATGAAGTCCATGTTTAGAAAAAGCGGATCAGTAGGTTTTGTTTGTGTCTACGTGGGGGCTGTGTCATTACTTTTTTTTCTTGCGACAGGTCATGCCTTAGCGCAAACCAAAACGATTATTGATGAATGGGCGGCGGTCAAGCCGCCGAAGCCGCCGGCTCTCAAGCCGGTTACGGTGGAGCCCAAGACGACCGCATTACTCGTGCTGGATATTGTGAAGCCAGGTTGCAACATGGAGCGGCGGCCGCGGTGCGTGACTTCGGTGCCCAAGATCCAGAGCTTGTTAAAAGAAGCGCGCGGCAAAGGCATGACCGTCGTTCACAGTTTGACGAGCGCGACAAAACCGCCGGATATTCTCCCAGAGGTGGCTCCGCAATCCGGGGAACCGATCGTGCAGGCTTCGGTGGATAAGTTCTTCAGGACCGATCTGGAGAAGATCCTGAAGGAGAAAGGCATAAAGACCGTGATCGTGGTAGGAACAGCGGCTCATGGCGCCGTTCTCTATACCGGAAGTCAAGCCGCTCTCAGAGGGCTTCAAGTTGTCGTCCCTCTGGATGGAATGTCGTCGGAAAACACGTATTTCGAGCAGTATGTCGCTTACCACATGACCACCGCGCCGGGAGTCGGGGCGCGGGTAACGCTCACAACAGTCGACATGATCAAATTCTAGCCGGCATTGCTCAGCTTGCTTGAGTCATAACGCCACGCGCCACTTTACAGGGGCAGGTAGCAGACCTGCCCCTGTGTTCACGTTGAGAAAACCAGTTCTAGCAGCTTTTTAGCCTTTGGTGCTGCTTTTCTTGGGCGGGTCCATCCCCTGTTATCTGGAGAAGCTGATTGAATCAGCGCAGGTTCCGTACCAAAACGCGGTGGTTAGCTGCTACCAGTCCCCAGTCGTCGGTCCTCGGTCATAATTCTGGAGCCTGAGCACAAGGTTGTGGTATACGGCTAGACATGGGAGGTACGCCCATGGATATCCTCAATGTTACCGGCTACCAACGCAGGCCGCCTTACCTCGTGGCGGCATACAAAGGCTTCTTTGAAAGAGCAGGCCTGGAAATCAACTTTCACCAGGCAACCTATGCGCCGGATCATAACCAGGGCATGGCTGAGGGGAGATGGGATCTGACGCTCAGCAGCGCTGACACCATGATTGCTCGCACCACAACGGACGGAACGGATTATCTCCTGTTTATGCAGGCGGAGGAGGGGCTCACCGCCTATTTGATTGGCCAGCCGAATGTGAGATCCCTTGCGCAATTGCGTGGCAACCTCTTGGCGGGGGATCCCGGCGACTCCAATCTCGATCTGATCAGGAAAAAAATACTACGAACTCACAAGATCGAAGAGAACGAGTACCAGGTCGAGATCATTGGGAGCTCCCCGAAGCGGCTCGAGGCTTTTCTCGAGAAGCGTGTCTCGGCAGCGATGTTGACCCCGCCGGCGTCCGACAGAGCAGTGGCCGCCGGCGGCGTTTTGCTGGCGTCGGCAGACGACTATGTCCCGCATTGGCCGCTCACGTGCGGCTGGGCGCTTAGAAGTTGGTTGATGAGTCACCGCGAGCTCGTGGTGCGGTTCATTCGAGCCTGGGTGGCGGCGACGGACTGGCTTCTTGAGCCCCAGAACCGCGCCGCCACTCTCGAACTCCTCGTGGAAAAGGAAGGCTTTACACGCGCCGCAGCGGAACAGGCTTATCAAAAGGTCGTGCCCAAAGCGCGTATCAATCGAGCAGCGCTGCTCGGGGTCATTGAGCTGAGAAAAGAGATGGGGGTATACAACCCGCCGTTCAGCCCGGTGGAGCGGTTTGTCGACACAAGCTACTGGGCCGAGGCCACAGGCTTATCTGCCTAGACCGGTCTTTACGAAAAAGGTTAAAGCATGACGGCGAAAATACTTGTGGTCGACGATGAGCCGGAGATGCGAAAAAGCCTTGCCAACCTACTCCGGCGTGAGCGGTACGCGATCACCGAGGTAGCGGGAGGCCAGGAAGCCGTCGAGCAGTTGGGGCGAGACGTTTTTGACCTGGTGATCACGGATCTCATGATGGAGCCCGTCTCCGGGTTGGATATCCTGCGGCTGGCGAAACAAATGAATCCCGACGTGGAAGTGATCGTCGTGAGCGGATTCGGCACGATCGAAGCGGCAGTCGGTGCAATGAAACTGCGGGCATTCGATTTTATTACCAAGCCGTTCCAAGTCGATGAGATCTTGCTCCGGGTGCGTAATGCTCTCGAGACGAGCCGGCTCAAAGAGGAAGTGCGCCGCTTGCGGCTCGAGGTCAAGAGCGCCTTCGGCATCGCTGGAATTGTGGGACAGAGCGAACCTATGCGCCAGCTCTCCCACGTGCTGCCACGAATTGCGGAGAGCGACAGTACTGTGCTGATTACCGGCGAGAGTGGCACGGGGAAGGAGCTGATTGCGCGGGCGATCTGCGCCGCCAGCTTGCGCGCCAACGGGCCGTTTGTGTCGGTCAATTGCGCCGCGTTCCCCGAGCAGCTTTTGGAAAACGAGCTGTTTGGCCATGTCAAAGGCGCTTTCACCGGCGCCGACACGGCACGAAAAGGCCTCTTTGAGGAGGCGAATGGGGGGACTTTTTTTCTCGACGAGATTGGTGAGGCCTCGATTCAGATCCAGGTGAAACTTTTGCGCGTGCTCGAGGAACGCTCTATCCGGAGACTTGGAGACAATCGGTCGATCGCCGTCGATGTGAGAATTATCGCGGCCACCAATCAAAATCTCGGGGAGCTGATCAAGAATGGGCGTTTTCGCGGCGATCTCTATTACCGGCTCAATGTGATCCCGATGCGCATTCCACCATTGCGTGAGCGAATCGAGGATATCCCGTTGCTTGTGGCCCATTTCGTCGACAAGTACAACCAGAAGACAAACAAACAGGTGAAGGGTATAAGCCGTGAGGCCAGGGCTTTGATGATGGCGTACAGTTGGCCGGGCAATGTCCGCGAACTGGAGAACGTGATGCAGAGAATGATGGTGGTCTCCACAACGGAAATTTTGGACGTGGCTGACTTGCCGCCGGAGATGCGTGACAATGCCGGCGGGGTTGAGAACAAGGCCAAGGATTTGAAAGATATCGCACGGGAGACAAGCGGGTTTGCGGAAAAAAGCATCATTGTGGATGCCTTGACGCATACGGGTTGGAATATTACGCGAGCGGCACGATCGCTCGGCATTAGTCGCGCCACGCTCCAAAACAAGATCAAAAGATACCGCTTGCGCGCCCCTGCCAAATAGCGGGCCGGCCTGTTAGTCTATGATTAAAGGAGAATAGCTATGGGAACCACACGACGACAGTTTCTCGTAAAAGTCGCGTTGGCGACGGCAACTTTGCCGCTTGCGCCATCGCTCAGCCTCGCTCAATTCAAAGGCAAGCTCGGCTACATGAGAATCGTTGATAACGCAGCGCTGTTCATGGCGGTGGAAAAGGGGTTTTTTAAAGCCGAGGGACTTACACTGGAAACCGTTCCGATGGCCGGCGGTGCCGTAATCTTACAAGGTGTCACTTCCGGCGACCTGCAGTTTGGCTGGACCAACGTGATTTCCCTCTATCAGGCGCATGTTGAGGGTTTTGGTTTCAAGCTAATCGCGGGCGGAGCCACCAATGTTAAGGGAACAAATGACACGCACGCCATCCTGGTCGGCAAGGCTTCCCCGATCAAACACGCCAAGGACTTGCAAGGAAAAACCGTTGCAGTGAACACGTTGAACAACATCGTTCATCTCATGGCAATGGCGTGGCTCGACAAGAACGGAGCCGATTCCAGCAAAGTAAAATTCGTCGAAGTGCCTTTTCCACAGATGGAGCCTGCGCTGGTTGGCGGGCGGGTCGATGCCGCTAGCGTGCATGAGCCGTTTGTCACGGCATCTGTGGAAAAAGGCGTTGCCCGCGTGCTGGCTCATCCATGGGGGGAAGTGGTGCCGAAATTTTTGATCGCCAGTTGGTTTGCTTCGGAAAAATGGATACAGAGGAACAAAAGCGAGGCGGAGGCGTTTGTGCGCGCCATTAATCGCGGCATCGATGCGATACATGCGGATCTGGACGGAACCCGAAAGGCCATGATCAAATGGGCTGGTTTGAAACCCGAGCTGGCAAGCAAGATCGCGCTGCCGGTTTTTGAGAAGGGTATATCGCTTAAAGACGTACAGGTGACCATCGATCTCACGCACAAATACAAGTTGATAGCTCGCCCCTTTCAAGCCAAGGAGGTGGTGAGTCCTTTGGCTGCCAAGGGGTAGGCGAAGCTGCGCTTCGCAGTTTCGAGTCCCGGGTTTCGAGTCTCGAGTTAATTCACCGGCGAAGTTCTGATTACGTCCTTCGAAAGTGGCAAGCACCATGCAGAATTAGCTCACCGACCGCCTGTGAGTCATGCCCATTCTAGAAGTCCAGCGACTTGCCAAAAGCTATAGGCAACTGGGTGGTGCCATCACAGAAGCAATTGGTGAGATCTCTTGCTCTGTGGAGTCGCGCGAATTTGTTTCGTTTGTCGGACCTTCGGGTTGCGGCAAGACCACACTCCTGATGTGCATTGCCGGGCTCATAGCTCCCACATCGGGTCGCGTCTTGCTGCACGGTATGGAAGTACGACAGCCGCCGGCCAGTCTGGTGCTCGTATTTCAAGAGTTCAACAGATCGTTATTCGCCTGGAGAACGGTGCTGGGCAATGTACTTTTCGGCATCGAAGCCAAGGGCAAGGTTGCGCGCGAAGAGGCGAAGCACAAGGCGACCGCCTTGATTGAGCTCGTCGGGTTGAAGGGTTTTGAGCATCATCATCCCTGGGAGCTTTCCGGGGGAATGCAACAGCGCGTCGCCATTGCGCGGGCGCTGGCGTACGAGCCTGAGGTGCTGCTCATGGACGAACCATTCGGATCGCTCGACGCGCTGACGCGTCTGGAGCTGGAAGACACGCTACTGAGGGTGTGGCAACAGCTCGGTACGACAATTCTCTTTATTACACACGACATCGAAGAGGCTATCTATCTTTCGGATCGCATCTGGATCTTAAGCAGCCGGCCATCGCGCACCATCGAGGAATTAACAATTGATTTTGTGCGGCCGCGCCATCAGGTCGCCACCCGCGGCCAGAGCCGGTTTATGGAACTGCGCAACGCCATCTACCAGCGCATCAGTAATCCAGCCGGCGGTTGAAAACGCCAGTTTCGAGTTTCGGGTTTCGAGTTTCGAGTTGTCTCCCAACCCGAGACGCGAGACTCGCGACCGGGCTACTGCGGCATGAATGATTTGCGCCTGCGACGTATTAACTGGCTGGGTTGGCTTACGCTGGCCGCGCTCATCGTCTTGTGGGAGATCGGCTCTGGCCTGAGCGAGTGGCTGCATTTTTATTTACCGCCGCCCAGTGAAATTGTTCTTTCGCTAGCGCGCTTGCTGATCTCTGGAGAAATCCTCAAACATCTATTGCCTTCTCTGGGTCGCTTTCTCGCCGGATATTCGATTGCGGCCGTGGCGGCGGTCAGCGCCGGCATCGTGTTAGGCTACTTCAGGGTCGTCCACAGCCTTTTCGAGACGCTGATCGAGTTTTTGCGCCCGATGCCTTCGGTGGCAATCATTCCGGTGGCTCTGCTGTTGCTGGGCATCGGCGATGCAATGATCGTTGCCGTCACAGCTTATGCAAGCCTCTGGCCTATCCTGGTCAACACCATCGACGGAGTACGAACTGTGGATCCTTTATTGGTCCAGACGGGGCGCACCTTTGGGCTCGGTCGTTGGCACATCTTGAAGCGGATCATTTTGCCCGCGGCTTCGGCTTACATAGTTACGGGACTGCGCATCAGCTTGGCGATTTCCTTGATTCTCGTGACGACGGCCGAGATGATCGCCGGCAACAGAGGTTTGGGGTTTTTTATTTTGGATGAGGAGCGCTCGCTGAGAATCACCCAAATGTACGCCGGGGTCGTCCTGGTTGCGATGCTGGGTTATCTGATCAATCGAGCTTTTGTCGCGCTGGAGGCCAAGGCCATGAAGTGGAGCCACGGGATGAGGGCGCGAGAGGTCATGTGAGATGCGTCGCGACTCACGCCTGAATGGGATTCTTTTCCTGCTGTCTTTGTTGCTCGTCTGGGAAGGGTTGTCATGGGCCGAGTGGGTCAATTCCTTGATCGTTCCAGCTCCGAGCCGGATTCTCAGTACGTTTTTCAGCCTGATCGGATCCGGGGATATTCCCGCTCAGATCCTCGCCAGTCTCAGGCGCGCTGCCGCGGGCTACCTGCTGGCCGCAATGGTTTTCATTCCTTTGGGAATTCTAATGGGATTCTTCGATGCGCTCCATCGAGCGTTGGACGTTATCGTGGAAATGGCGCGGCCAATTCCGCCGCCGGTCGTCATCCCGGTTGCAATGTTGTTCTTCGGGTTGGGAGATCAAATGAAAATTTTTGTGATTTCGTTTTCATGCGCCTGGCCCATTCTCTTGAACACGCTCGACGGCGTTAAAAACATCGACCGTGTCCTCCTGTTCACCGCCAGAACCTTCGGTTTGCCACGAGGAAAACTGATCATGCAGGTAATCCTGCCGGCCTGCTCGCCCCAGATCATGACCGGCTTGCGCGTGAGTTTGCCCATCACGCTCATTCTGGTGGTGATTTCAGAAATGGTCGGCAGCACCGACGGCATCGGCTACTTTATTCTCGACTCACAGCGCAGGTTTAGAATAGCGCAGATGTATGCAGGTATGCTGTCGCTGGCGGTTCTCGGTTACACGTTGAACCAGCTGTTTGATCTACTACAGGCCCAATTACTGCCGTGGCAGCGGCGCCAGCGCTGAGCGGCCGGTTCCGAGTCGTCGCGGTATGCAAATCAAGAAGCGCAACTTTCCTCACTCTGCTGTGCTCCAAGTCTTTGTTCTTTTCCTCGAGCTGTAGCATGGATTCCTCGCTGGTTATCCGTTGCAATACTACAGGTTCGCCGATCATATTCAGGGTGCGAAAGTCATCGACAGCTTCAATCGATCAGTTTTCTTTCCAGGGCATAGCGGATCAAATCAGCGTTGGTTTTCATTTGCATTTTTTCCAACATGCGCGTGCGGTAGGTGCTGATCGTCCTTGGACTTAGCGCCAGCTCATGGGCGATCTCCCGGAGCGATTTGCCGGAAGCAATTTTACACATGATGTCATACTCGCGGTCTGACAACAGCTCGTGAGGCTGTTTGTCTGTTCCAGCTCGCACATGGGACGCCAGCTCTTCTGCCAGGCTGTCGCTGACGTATTTCCCGCCCTGTAGCAGTTTAGTGACTGCCCGCAGCAATTCTTGGGGCGCTTTTTCTTTCGTCAGGTAGCCGTCGGCGCCAGATTTGATTGTCCTGAGACCGTATTGGTCCTCAGGATGGGCGCTCAAGATCAGTACCGGAAGTCTCGGCTGTTCTTGTTTCAGGATATGCAGGACCTCCATTGCGCTCATCCCGGACATTGAGATATCCAAGATGACGATATCCCATGGCTGGTGTCGAGCCATGTCCAGGGCTTTCCAGCCGTTTTCGGCCTCGCCAATGGCTTCTATTCCCTGCATTTGAAGTACATCTTTGAGCCCCCGTCGAAAAATCGGATGATCGTCAGCGATCAAGACTTTAGTCATGCCGCAACTTTATAATCTTCTGGCGGGCATTTTCAGAGTTACGGTTGTGCCTTCCCGCGGCGCGCTGGTGATCAGAACCTCTCCGCCGAAAACAAGCGCGCGCTCGCGCATCCCGAGCAGCCCTAAAGAAGTGGAACTGAAGATTTCCTCTTCGCTGATGCCGCGCCCATCGTCTCGAACGCTAAGAGTTAGCTGGCCGGGTTGCTCCTTCAGGGTGATCCAAACTGTCGTTGCTTTGGCATGGCGGGCGACGTTGGTCAATGTCTCTTGAAAAATTCGAAAGATCGCGGTTGCTTGCTCTCGCTTGAGGCAAAGCTCTTCCGGCTCCAGATTGAGCTCGCATTGTATTCCGAAGCGCTTCTGAAAATCCCGCGCCTGCCATTCAATGGCCGCAATCAGACCGAGGTCATCGAGCACTCCCGGTCTGAGCCTGGCCGCGACGTTTCGAACCGAGTCCAACGTTGAATCGATGAGCGCGTTCATCGTTCCGATTTTTTGCGTGATGACGGCTTCCTTCGGGTCGATTCGGCTGGAAATCAAAGAGAGATCCATCTTCAACTCTGCGAGGGTGCCGCTAAACTCGTCATGAATTTCGCGGGCGAGCAGGGTCCTTTCCTCCTCGCGCACGGATTGAAGCCGCGCCGCGAGCGCACGGAGATCCTCACGCGACTTGCGGAGCCGTGCTTCGACTGTCTTGCGTTCGATTGCCTGCGATAACACATTTGCAACGTCCTTCAAGAAGGTCGCCTCATCTTTGCTGAAGATCCGGCGGGTTCGGGTGTGTACGCCGAGCACGCCGAAGGGCCGCCGGCGACCCGGGATAACGACACTCATGCCGCTGATAATTTCATGCTCGTGGAGCAGGGGCGCTCCGCTGAACCGCGTCTCGCGGCGCAAGTCGTCGACTATAATCGGGTCCTCAGAACAAAGCGTATAACTGGCCTGGGACTGAACGTCCGCCTCCAACGTTGCCTGTCCTACCAAACCATCTCTCCACCCCACGCCCGCCCGCAGGCGGAGGCTTTGTCCATCCGGGAGTAATTCAAGAATCTTTGAGAACTCGACGTCCAGAGTCCGGGCAACCAGCGCGCTGGCCTTTTCTATTAGCTGGAAGAGCTCTATTCCGCCTAAGGCTATTTGACTGATCTCTGCCAGAGTGCGGTGCTGGCGCGCCAGCTCTCTATATTGTCGGCTTCGTTCCGCTATCTCAGCGTCTAAAGGCTCGTTGGTCTTCTTCATTTCAAGCTCGCGAATCTCGTGCAGTCGCCGTAGCTGATCATCAGCTTGCCTGTGCTTTAGGGCGACGCTTAACTCGCTTCCTGTGGCGGAGACAATGTCCACCCAATCACTATCGTTATCGTCCGGTTTGTTCATGAAAAAGTCGAGTATGCACAAGAGATGATCACCGGCGAGAACGGGTACGGCCAAACATCCCTTGAAGTCCGCCCGTGCTGCGATTTCCGCGCGCGAGCCCAAGAGGTTTTTTGCAACGTCCCCAACCCACTCCGGACGGCGGGACAGCCAGACGCGCCCGGCCAAATCCTCGCCAGGGGAAAGCAGAAGGTTGCGGCTGACGTTTTCGAAAGAAGTGAGGGGCTCCGATTCCGCATGCCAGGCACCGGCGTAACGCAGAGCCGTTCCATCTTCGCTTGGAAGCCACGCCTCTCCGCAACACCAGTTGGTGTACTCGCAGATCCTGCGTAGGATAACGCCGAGGCAGGATACAAAGTCATCCGCCGCCAGGATCCCCGCCGTGATTTTCGAAACCAGGTGGGACCGTTCCGCAGAGCGTCTCGCCGCGGAGAGGTCTGCCGCCAGTGCTTGGCGCAGTTTTTCTGATTCGATCGTTCGAGCGCGGACCTGCTTCTCGAAAGCTCTCTGCGCCCTGCGTAAGTTTTCAACTTTGGGCGTTATGTGGACGTAGCTCATGCTTGCCTCCACAGCGGCCAGACGCTTTTTTTACCAACTATGGTCAGATTTTTCCTTGCGATTTCAAATCATCGATCCGCTGAGACACAAAAGAGACCATCGTTTCACCATCGATCTGCGGCGGCATCACGGGAGCGCCCCCGCGCAGGTGGGAAATGGCTTCGCTTGAATTGGCCAGGCTCAATTGAAGTTGCCTGTATTCCTCGATACAAGCCGATAACTCTATTAATTGGCGATCGATCGCGTCGATACAATCGGCAGCCGCATTTTTCTGCTGCTCGAAGGTGTTCTCGAGCATGGCCAATTGGACATTGCGCAGCTCCTCATTCAGCCGCCCGAAACTCTCCGTGACGTTTTTTTCTGTTTCAAGAAAGGTTTGAACCAGCCGGTCAAAAAGCTCGATGGTCCCCATACAAATCTCAGGCACAAATTAAATAGCAATTCCGTTGCGGTCGATGCAAGGGCGCCAAGGCGCATGCTCATGGACCTGTGTCATTTAGCACACAGCTCATACGCGAGTTTGCGCAGTTGTTCCTAGCGGCCCCGCCTTTATCTCCCAACAGAGCAAAAGAGGTGCCGTTGCGTTGAAAGAGACAAACGGCGACAGGAAGCGTCTTTTATGCCGTCGCTGTAGGGATTCTTCGACCCTCAAAGGACAGGATTGTCACGAAGCCTGCCGGTTGCCACTCTCGGCGGCACACACTGAATTGCCTGTTGAGTTGCGGCAGGCGTGGTATCTACCATGGCGGGGGGCCGCGGTCGCTAACCCCTGCCCGGTTTCGAGTCTCGAAGTTTTCTCTTCTAGCAGGCTGCTGAAAAACTCTCCGTTCACCCTTCGAGAACCTCAGGGCGAACGGAGAGGAACTTGAAATGAGTAGGGATTTTCCGTCCATGCTGAGCCTGTCGAAGCATTCCGAATCTTTTTTCAGCAACCTGCTAGGTTAAACCCCAGACCCGAGACTGTTTAAACCCGATGCATGCCGCCGCCCGCAGGCGGCTGCGGCTGATCTCGCCCCGGAAGCCAGTCCACGTCTTTGCGCGGGCTGTTGCCACTTATGCGAAACTGCGCCCGACCCAGGTTCTCGAACTCGATCTCTATGGTATCGCCGCTATTCATCGGCCTAAGCCCCTCGTGGTAGGTGCCGGTTGCGACCACGTCCCCGGGATTCAGGCGTACAAAACGCGTCAACCAGGAGATCTGCTCGGGTATTTTATGAGCCATATATCGGGTGTTGTAGTTTTGCCGCGGTTCACTGTTGGTAAATGACTTCACCACAATGTTGTGGGGATCTGAAATTTCGTCTTTTGTAATAATCCATGGACCGCAGGCGGCATGGGTATCTTGCCCTTTGGGAACGAATTGAGTGCGCCGCACCAGCCCGCGAGTAGAAATATCAAAAAAAGGCACGTAGCCGAAAACATAATCCATCGCCTCGGATTCCGAAACGTTTTTGGCGGTTTTCCCGATGACGAACGCAAGCTCGGCCTCGGGTTGGAACACCACGGCCGGGGGAATATCGATCAACTCTATGGTTCCGCCAGGGCCAACGAGATCGTTTGACTTGTAGAAATATTCATTCGGCAACGAGTCGGCGCTGCGGTCGGGTCGATCCACGTAATTGACGAATGCCGCGAGGCATTTGCCGGGACGCGGCAGAGGGCACAGCAGTTTGACACTGCCGAGCGGCATGCCTTCTTGGCCGGCCATGATCTTTTCGAAGCGACGCCTGTATTTGGGCCAGCTCTCGATAATCTCCTCCATGACTCGCTGTGCCCCTTTGGCCTTACGCGAGCCGATCGTGTCGCTGACATCCACGACCTTATCTCCATCTCTGATCACGCCCACCCTGTCGTCATTGAATCTTAATATCTTCACTATGATTCCTCCCGGTCGGCGAATTCCGCCTACATTGCGACAAGGGTAGCTCAATGTCAATCAACCCAGCGCTGCAAAGCCGCAACCAAAAACTCGGAATATCGCCTGCAAAGCATGTCCAGCGCAGTCGAAGGGACGCAAAGGCGCAAAGGGTAAATAGGGACTGCAGTTCGTTTGCTGAGATTGATACGCCATACGCCACGTGTATTGTCATGCTGAACACAGTGAAGCATCTGCTTGTGCTTTGATTTCGCCCAGCAAGAACAAAGCGGATTCTTCGGCTGAAGCCTCAGAATGACAGCTCGAGGTTTCAAATTGAAATCCGGGTTTTGAATGTGGAATTTTGAGTATTCCGATTTCTTTCGGTTTTTAGTGCTTCGGAGTTCGGATTTGTCCGGTTTCTTGGCGTGCTTGGCGCCCGCCGGTGTGATCCTGGTTCTTCCGTGGGTTTTTTTCTCCTTCTCTGCTAATGTAAGTGGCAGTCTGGGAGGCGCTATGTTGTTAATCAACAACCGCGAAGTCGAAAAGCTATTCGATATGCGAAATTGTCTGGACGCTCTGGAAGAAGGCTACGATGATCTTCTGAAAGGCGATGCGGTTTACCGGCCCCGGGTGGATCTATGGGTGCCCTGCGGTCGACCGGACGGCTATTATCGTTGGGGCACGATGGAAGGTGCAAGCCGGAAAATTGGTGTTTTTGCGATCCGGATGAAGTCCGATATTGTCCACTGGCCTGATGGGGCTACCGAAGAGAAGTACTGTATCAAGCCCGGTACCTTTTGCGGTTTGGTAATGGTTTTCAGCGTGCGCGATGGCGAGCCGCTCGCGATCATCAATGACGGCGTCCTCCAGCATATGCGCGTTGGTGCGTGCGCCGGGTTGGGAGCGAAATACCTAGCACGAGAAGACGCGTCGGTTGTCGGCATCTTTGGCTCGGGAGGGATGGCGCGCACTTATCTCGAGGCGTTTGCGGATGTCCGCAAGCTCAAGAAAGTCAAAGTGTACAGTCCGACGAGAGCGAATCGCGAGACCTACGCGAAGGAGATGAGGGGCAAACTCGATTTGGATGTTATTGCCGTAGATACACCGGAGCTGGTGGTGCGCGATGCGGATATTATCGCCACTTGCACAGATTCGACCCGGACGGTGTTCGACAACCCGGAATGGCTGAAAGAAGGCGCGCATATCACCTGCGTTCGCGCGTGCGAAGTGGGCCCACGGGTCGTCAAGATGTGTGACCTCTCGGTCAAATTGGGGAGGAATACCATCGAGACAATGGATGAGGGCATGGTTCGCTTGCACGGTAACGTCGGTTATATTGCGGGACAGCCGGAAGAAAGAAACCGGATTCCCAATCCGGCGGTGGACAACTACAAAGGGGATTACTTCAAATACTTCATCGATGTAAAAGCAGGCAGAGTCCCGGGAAGGACGAGCCCGGCACAAATTACGTTTTTCATCAATGCCGGAACCCAAGGTCTGCAGTTTGCCGCGTGCGCCGGGAGGGTTTACCAGCTGGCACGAGAAAAGGGATTGGGGCGAGAACTGCCAACGGAGTGGTTCCTGCAGGATATCCGGGATTGAATCAGAAATATGTGAATTGGAGCAATGGAGCAATGGAGTAATGGAGTGGTGGAGTGATGGGGTCCGAATTTTTCAGAATACCCACTACTCCAGTACTCCAGCACTCCATTATTCCTACGCGTTTAATAGCCCAGCTTGTCGAGTTCGTCATCATCAAACCCAAAGTAATGGGCGATCTCGTGCAGGAGGGTCGTTCTGACCTGTTCACGCAGCTCTCCGGGGTCGGTAAAGTCTCTGAGAAGGGGTTCGGAGAAAATACTGATTTTGTCTGGTAAAATAGGGGGGAACAATTCGGAACGTTCGGGAAGGGGAACGCCTTGATAGAGTCCATAGAGGGTCTCATGCCGAGGGTCGAGTCCAACGGAACGGAGCAAAGCTCGCCCGGGCCTTTTTTCCACAACAACTTCAACGTTGCGCAAGCCGTCGCGAAACTGGCGCGGCAACCTGTCCAGCACGAGAGCAACTTCTTTTCTGATTTCGTTTTCGTCCAACGCTAATGAGTTTCGCTCAACTGACGAATCGCTGCAAGACGCGCAACATCCGGCGCGAGGTGCTACGTGGCATTGCTGTATTTCTATTTTTAGTGGTTGCGACAGCACTCCCAAGCTGGCCATCGGGTGTTCCCGCACTCGACGACGATCTCGATTCGGACTCCCTGCGCTACACGCTCCGCCGGAGCGTACACTATTTGCAACGCTTACCGGCCGACCGCATTGTCGGAGAGCAGCCACGTCGTGTCACGGCGCGCGAGGTAACGCGCACTCTCCTGGCGTTTGAAGAATTGCTCGTCCATTGGCAGTGCCGCGAATGCTGGCGCAGGGAATTTCACGCGAGATTCGAACTGGTTCCTTCCTCGCCCGAGGCAGAGGCGGCGCCGGTTCTTTTTACAGGCTATTATCAGCCGGTGATCCCAGCCAGTTTGGTGCCATCTGCGGAATACGCGTATCCGATTTATGGCAAGCCGGACGATCTAATCGTTGCGGAGCAAGTCGGTCCGGCGCCCAGTCGAACAATAAAGAAAGTCGTGGGCCGGCGCGAAGCGAAGACGCTCGTTCCCTACTACTCGCGCCGGGAGATCGATCAGTTGGGTTCCTTGCGTGGCAAGGGGTACGAAATTGCATGGGTGAAGGATCCTGTGGAGCTTTTTTTTCTTCACATTCAGGGTTCCGGGGTTTTGCAACTACCGGACGGAAGGCGGCTGAACGTTGGCTACGCGGCACGGAACGGCCGATCTTACCGGAGCATCGGAAAGCTTCTGATCGAAAGGGGAAAGATTCCAAAAGAACAGATGTCCATGCAGCGGCTAAAGCGCTATTTGAGAGAGCATCCACACGAGCGCAATGAAGTTTTGTTCCATAACGAGAGCTACGTCTTCTTTCGTTTTATCGGAGAAGGTCCGCTGGGCCACCTTGAAGTTCCTTTGACGGCCGGGCGTTCGATTGCTACCGACGCGCGGCTATTCCCAAGAGGTGCGTTGGCTTTCGTTTCCACGGAGCGACCGATCGTCGACGGATCTGGAGAAGTGACGCAATGGCTGGCTTTCTCCCGTTTTGTTCTGAACCAGGATACCGGATCGGCGATTGTCGGCCCGCGGCGGGTGGACCTTTATTTTGGTACCGGCGCTCAGGCCGGAGCTGCCGCCGGCTGGATGAACCGTCCGGGCAAACTCTACTTCTTGTCGCTAAGAAAGTCGCAGAAGGACAACACTCAGCCGTGACAGCCGTTCAAGTCGTTCCAATCGTTCCAGTCGTTCAAACCTCCTCCTTCATCCTCCCCCGCGTCGCGGGGGAGGAACAGAGGTGAGGGCTTGAACGGCTTGAATGTCTCGAACTGTGCTCTGATTTGACAGATTTCCATCATGGACCGAAATTCTGAAACACGCCGCCTCAAATGGGCGCTTGGCATTACTTGCTGCTATTTCTTTGCCGAAGTCATTGCTGGATTTCTCACCAACAGTTTGGCTTTGTTGTCAGACGCGGGTCACATGTTGTCCGACATAGGAGCGCTGGCTCTGAGCCTTTTTGCTTTTCGTCTTGCCCGCCGTCCGGCGACACTTGAAAGAACCTACGGCTTTCATCGCATCGAAATTCTGGCCGCGTTGTTCAACGGCTTGATGTTGTGGCTGATTGTCGGAGTCATATTTGCCGCCGCTTTCACTCGCGTCCAGGAGCCGCCGCCGGTGGAGAGCCTGGGCATGGTCATTGTCGCTGCAATCGGTTTCCTCGTAAATCTGACTGCGGCAATCATTTTGTTCGGCGGCCATCGGGAGAATTTGAACTTGCGTGGCGCTTTCCTGCACGTTGCAAGCGATGCGCTGGGCTCGGTGGGAGCGGTGATTGCCGGGCTGGTGATGCTTGGCACCGGCTGGTATGTTGCGGACCCGCTCATCAGCATTTTTATCGGCATTCTGATTCTGCGCGCGTCCTGGAATTTGATCAAGGAATCTCTCAGTGTTCTGATGCAGGCGGTGCCTAAAGGGATCCGGCTCGATGAAGTTCGACAAACGATCGAACAGGTCGAGGGTGTCAGTAACGTGCATGACCTGCACATTTGGGCCGTGACTTCGGATATCTTTACTTTGAGCGTCCACGCCGTGGTGGAAGGGGACTGGGATCATCACGAGGTGCTCAACAGCATCGAGGAGACTCTTAAAGAGCGGTTCAGAATCGAGCACACGACGATTCAGCTCGAGACCGAGAGCCGAGAGGACAAGGAGTTCAAGGCCTTCTAGGCTGCGCGAGTTTCTGGTTCGGGCGCGACAAGCCTGCTCGACGTGATTCTGGAGCGGCATCTCGCATTCGCGCAGCATCTCAGATCGCAAATCTCAGATACCTTTCTTTCATCCTTCCCGCTCGGCCGCGAGGAAAAGGAGCTGTGGAAAAGTTTTGCAATCTGAAATCTGAGATTTGAAATCCGCGCAAGGCGTCACGAGCTTGCGCGGGTGGGAACCGGGTGCGGCGACCGCGGCAGCAATACGGCCATCAATCCCACGCTGGCCAGCGATAGAGTTCCCAAAAACCAGAAGATAGTCGGCAGATCGACTGATACCAGCAGAATACCGACGATGGATGTCGACGCGGTTTTGGAAACCTGTTGAATCAAACGGTCGCACGAGACGATGCCGCCGCGCAGCTCGACAGGCGCATTCTGGGTCAGCAAACTTTTCTGCATCGGCGATATCACGCCGTTGGCCAGACCATAGAAGAAGAGCGCAGACCCTACGAGCCAAACCCCTGGAATGAACGGCACTGCGGCCACGGCAGCGCCGCTGACGAGAAAGGCAATAAACAAGAGGTAAGCCTTATCGCGTCCGGCGGCCAAGCGGCCTGCTTGACTCGACGTAATCATGGCGCCGACCGAAAAGAAGACATAGAGGAGTCCGGCTAGCGCGGTGGAAATTCCATGTGTCCGCACCAGGAACAACGGGAAAAAAGTAAGAAAGCCATAATCGAGAAAAAATCTTAAGAACCCCGCGCTGAAGGCGATCAGCAGGCGCGGGTGGCGCGCGAGCCGAAGCATATCGCCCAGATACGCTTTGGTCCCGGCTTGTTGTCTACCTTTGGTCTCGGGCATCCAGAAAAACGCCGCGATGCCCAACGGGACTGTCAGAATATAAACGGTGAAAGGCCAGTACCACGCGATCGTCGCAAGTAGTCCGCCGATCGGAGGAAGGAGAAGGTAGCCTACACGGTCGAGAAACACTTTCATTCCTTGACCGCTGATTTCACTATCGCCCTCGAGTAGATCGCCGATCAGCACGATGGTCAGCGGAATGACGGCACTGTAGGCGACGCCCTGGAAGGCGCGAAACACAAGCAACCAGGCAAATGTGGGCGCGAGAGCCATAGCCGCGCCGAAAACACCGTACAGGATCAGGCCCCAGGCGAGCAGAAGTCGTCGCCCAAATAGATCTGCCACCATGCCAAAGAGCGGCGCAAGGACAATTGCGGGCGCCGTCAACATCGTCATCACCAACCCCAGAGCGGCATCGCTGATGCCGAAGGGTTCGATCATGGCAGGCAGCGCCGGCTGAATGAAATTTACGCCCATCACAAGCGCGACACTGCTGGCAAAAACGAGGTTCAGCGCGCGGCGCCGCTCGGGTGGCAGATGGCCCAGGGCAAACAGCGAGGCGACAGAAAATCTGCGCATGCCCGCGACCGTAGATGAAAGGCGGCGCCCAGTCAATCGTGCACAACGCGACTCGCCCGGCTCAATAGCAACTGTAAACCGGTCCCGTGCCGAGTGGCGAGAGGGCGTGTCGTGAAAGATTAGAACCAAAAAGCCGCGGAAATCTGACGAAGGATCTTTTCAGGACCGTTGGCGCTCCTTCGACCTGGCTCAAGACATGCTTTGCGGGAGATCGATTCTGGTTGCGGCTTTGCCGCACGGGTGTATTTGTGTTATTCGTCCGACTCGCCGAAATAATCTCTGAGAATTCTCTCTTTGATGTACTCGAGAGCGCCTAAATCTTGAATAATGTCTCCGCCCGTATCGTAGAAGAAAATATCGCCGTTGCGATTGCGGCCAATGGCAACCAGCCATTCCAGCTCATCGCGGTCTTCCAAAAGATAATTGATTGCTTGGTTTGCGCCCTTGCTGGCAATGATAGTGATCTTGGGCTTAATGGACTTTTTCGGGTGGGTCATGAAGCAGCCTCCTAAACTGATCGACACCGTTATATCAGAAACGCACTTTTCCACAACCTGGGCGAGCGGTGTCGCGTTCTGATATCTCACAGCTTCTCTGCCACGATGCTTTCGAGCATGACACAGTAGCCATGGGGTAGCTGCCAGTAGAGCGCTCCCTCCAGCATCAGTTTTTTGTATTCTGCATTCGGCAACGGGACGTCCTCTTCCCGTGGCGCGATATAAACCAACGTTTCCAACGGCCGTTGACCGTTTGTGCCTGCGAGTACCAGGGCCATTTCTCGAATGTAGCCATCTTCGAAGGCGTCGAGGCGAGCGAGATCTTCCTCGCTCACGTCATAAAGAATTCCCCAGACGTCGCTTTCGGTGTCGACGAAAATGTTTGCAGTGCCGCATTTTCGTAGCCGGGAATGACGGGCAATGGCAAAACGATAGCCGGGCAGGCGGGCAATTGAAACGAATTCCGCCGAGGGGCAACGGCGGCGCATCTGCTCCCAATTCATGTTAGAACCGTAGGCAAAGTAGTACAAAAGTTAAATCCCTCCTGTTTGAGCCCTGGATTTTACGCAAAGAGGCCAAAACTCACAAGCGCTGTGTAATGATAGGCTCGGTTGGCTTGCTTGAAAAACGTGTCTGACGCAAATAAGAATGGCGACAGCCGGTGCGGGATCGGTTCGATCTTTTGACCGTAGAAGGAAAGAAGTGGCAAGCGTCTATTCCCAAAAAAGAGGAGGAGACAAGATGAAAATTCTCTTGTTCGCGTTCTTAGCTGTTTTGCTTTGGAAACCGCAACTCGCTGCGCAGACGTCTTTTTATGAGGGCAAAACAATAAACATCCGCGTCGGATTTAGCGCTGGCGGCGCCTTTGACGTATGGGCTCGAATAATCGCACAGCATTTGGGTAAGTATGTGCCGGGAAATCCGAGCTTCGTGGTGCAGAACATGACCGGTGGTGGATCGATGATCGCGGCGAATTACGTGTATGGCGTGGCGAAGCCTGACGGGCTGACGCTCGGTGTGGTGAGTCCAGGGATTTATATCCAGCAGCTCGCCGGTCATAAGGAGGTAAAATTTAACTGGTTCAAGTACAGCTGGATTGGTTCTCCCGAAAAAACCGACCGGATTTGTTATATCCGCGCCGACACGCCGTACAAGACATTGGTAGATTTGCGCGATGCAGTAGAGCCGGTCAGGTTTGGCGCCACAGGCCTGGGTACCGCCGCCTACTACTTTCCAAGGCTTCTCGCCGAAGCCTTCAATCTCAAAATCGCCATGGTGCCCGGCTATCAAGGCGCAGCCGATGCGAATCTGGCGCTCGAGCGGGGAGAAGTCCAGGGCTGGTGTGGGTCTGTGCAAGCCTACTTTGGCAGCGAACCTGGCCGCACTTGGGCAAAGACGGGATTTGTGCGGGTGCTCACGCAAGGTGGGCAAAAGCGCCATCCAAACCTCGGTGATGTCCCGACGGTCTGGGAATACATGGGCAAGCACAAGGTTAGTGAACTGCACAAGCGTATAGCCCAGATCTTTGTGATCCCGGATGAAATGGGGCGGCCGTTTTTTGGCCCGCCCGGCATTCCCGCGGACCGTCTCAAGGCCCTGCGCATCGGATTTGAAAAGATGATGAAGGACCCGGAGGTTATTGCAGATGCCAAAAGCAAAGGATTGGAACCGAGCTTGATGACCGGCGAGGAGGTTGAAGCTTTAGGGCGTGAGATTGGCACTGTGCCGCCGGAAGTCGTCCAGCGTATGAAGGGGTTTCTGACAAAGTAGCTTGTCCCGATTATCCCGGCTGGACAGTGATCGAGCTCGAGGCCTCCCGAGTGCTAACTAAGCGAGGACCTCGAAACTACCAGATTTCAGCCGTTCTGAGATCTGAAATCTGTAATCTGAAATGCTGACCGCAGCGAAGCTCGCGGGAGATGGACAGGCGAGGACTACAGCGGGAAGCGGTAGAATCGCTCGGCATTGCGGTAAAGCATCGCCGCTTTATCCTCGCCGCTCATCTCATTGCTCTCCATGAGCTCGCTCAGATCATGCTTACAGCTCTCGTTTGTCACCTCATGGGGAAAGTCCGATGAGTAGAGGAACGGTTGGTTGCCGAGCGTTTTGACGGCGAAGGGCAACGTCAACTCTTCCGTTTCTATCCCCAGGAAAAAGCGGTCGTTCTTGATCTGATTTTTGATATAGTTGCGGGGATCTTCACCCTCGCGTATGCCGTACTCCTCGGGCGGAATGTATTGAAAATGGGTTTCATGCGATGCATGGAGCCGCTCGAGCAAGAGGAGCAGCCAGGCAACGCCGCCTTCAAGAAACGCTATACGGACGCTCGGAAAGCGATCGAAGATGCCATTGTAAACAATGTCGGCGCAATTGATGGTCAATCCCCACGGGTGACCCAGGGCGTGTACCGGAACGTACATGTTCATATGGTCCATGCCGAAGCGGTCATGTGCGCCTCCGTGGATGGCAAGGCAACAAGCAAGCCGATCGGCCTCGACGTAGACGGGCCAGTAGATTTTGGCGCCCAGCGGGTGAGCGAGGCCGTTGGAGGGCAGCATCGCGCCGAGCATCCCAAGCTCGGTCACGGCGCGCCTGAGCTCCCTTGCAGCTTCCTCGGGGTCCTGCATCGGGATCAGCGCCATACCTTTGAAGCGCGGGTTGAATTTCAAGTAGGTCTCATAAAGCCAGTTGTTGTACGCGCGCGAAATTTCCACGGCATAATCGAGGCTGACAATCTTGCCGTAGGAAAGCGCGACCGTGGGATAAAGCACGGTCCATTCGATGCCGACATCGTCAAGAAAATCGAGCCAGCCTTTAGGACCGACGGGCGGCCGCTGATCGCGCTGCGGTGGAGTCTCCACGGCGCGGCCGGTGTGAAGATGATCGAGCGGCGGAAAAATCGCGCCTTTTCGTTGTGCGATCTCCCGGTAGGGGGATCTCATGTGGTCGATGATTCCGGCAACGTCTTCCATGACGTGGCCATCCCCGTCGATAATTCTGGTTGCTAATTGAGCTGACATAGGTCGTTCCTCCGAATAATAGAATCGCGATCTTCGATCCATATATCGGGATCGGTAGGATTGTTCAACATTGGGATTATCTCCCGCAAAGCATGTTCTGAGCCAGGTCGAAGGAGCGAAAAAAAGGTTTTTATGCGCAAAAACGTGATCAGAAGAGTTTTTCCAGACGCAGGCCGATCAGCCGAATTGCCTTTCCGCGCGGATTCTCTCGGCTGTCAAAAAAAGGCACGAGCAGGTCCAGCGCCTCTTGCTTGAGGCGCTGGACCTGCTCATCGCTGCGATCGATCGCGATCCCGGGCTTCAGGCTGCGGGAGCGGTTTTTTGTGTCGAAATCGGAAAAGCGCACCGTCAGGGTAATCGTGCGGAAGCCGGCAAACTGCTTTTCCCGCAGCTTGGACAGCAGGTGATCGGCCATTGCGTAGAGCCGCTCGGTGACGAGAGCAAGGCTCAGCGTATCCTGCTCGAAGGTCTCCTGCTGGCCAATGGATTTGCGGATCCACTCGTCCGAAACCGGTGATTCATCGATGCCATGAGATTTTTCAAAGAGCCGCTGCCCCCATCGGCCAAACCAGTCCGTCAGTTGGTCCTCGGAAATGGACGAGAGACCTTTGACCGTTCGGATCTTCTGCTCATGGAGAAACGACTCGGTTTTAGGACCGATACCGGGAATCAGTCGGATAGGCAGTGGGTCGAGGAATTCACGGACGTTTTGCGGCCTGATGACCGTAAGACCATCGGGCTTGTTGTATCCAGACGCGATCTTGGCAATGAGCTTGTTTGGACCAACGCCGACGGAACAGCCTAGGCGCTCGGTCTCTCTTATTTCGGTTTTTAGCTCTTTCACGTATGCGACGGCGGCATCAAAGGCGCCGAGCGATGAGAGGTCGAGATACGCTTCATCGATACTTGCCTCTTCGAAAGCGTCCGCCGAGTGTTGCAGAAGCTTCATGATCCGAGTTGAGACCTGGCGGTACAGGGGAAAATTCGGTTGGAGGAAGACGGTTTCTGGCGCGCCTTTCTTGTGCGCTGCTTCTGCAAGTCGCCAGGCGCGTGTTATCGGCAACGCCGAGCGGATGCCGAACTCCCGCGCCGCGTAATTTGCCGTGGTTACCACGCCCCTCCCTTTACCCTCTTTCGGATCGGCACCCACGACAACGGGGCGCCCTGCCAACGCAGGATTGTAGCGCTCCTCCACTGCCGCATAGAACGCGTCCATATCTATGTGAACGATGATGCGCGGAGGAACGATTGAATTCACTGACGTTGCAGTGTCATCCACAACACGCCTTTAGTAACAAACGTCGAAGTGGCTAGGCCGCAGGCAAATCCCATCGTCAGTTCGGCGCCAACGTCCTAGCGTGGCAGAGCCGCAATCAAACTCAAAATATCTCCCACGAAGGCGCAAAGGCAGCGCGGCAGCGCGCGCAGTTCAAGGTTCCAAGTTCCCCCGGCACCCCAAAGGAAATATTTCACCACAGAGTAGTTCATGTGCCTAAGGTACAACACAGCGCATGAAAATGAGCCCACAGTGCTGCGGATCAACGCCGGTAAATCCCCCAATAGCCCCCTTTGCAAAGGGGGCGGGCCGCAGGACCGGGGGATTTTCCCTGTAGTCGGGTAGTTTCATAAGAGAGGCGCAGAGGGCGATCACGTGTTCGTCATTCGTGTTCGTTGCGCCCATCCGATCACGAGCACGAAAAACGAGCACGGCGTTGTGCTTCGCGGCTTGGCGGGAAAATAATCCTCCGTACCCGTAACCAATTGAGGGTGAACAGCTAGCCATGCGATTCAAACTTTATAGCCGTGATCCCGGTACCATTTCTCCGCACCGGGATGGAGCGGTACATCGCGCGGCGTTGCTTCCGTATCCTGGCCGAGCTGCGCAATTCCGGTGTAGGAGCTTTCCCAGAAGATTTCGTCTTTGCGCGCGTTGATCGCATCGACAACTTTATAAGCATCTTCATCCGGCAATGAGGCCCTGGTGTACAGGGGCCAGCCGCTGTAATCGATGCATTCATGATCCACTTTGAGGTGGGGATAGCGGCCCTTGGGTATGACCACGCGCCGCCATCCCAGAGATTCCAACTTCTTCATCACAGGCTCTTCGAGTGGCACCGGTTCCATGCCGGCCGCAAGAGCCGCCTCAAACCAGAGAACCAGTCCCTCATCGATCACCGCGTCGACAGTCCCGTCCTCGATTGCTTTCATACGCCGCTCGTCGCCGGGGCCGCCGTTTAGCTGCAAGCTGCCACCCCATGACTCGATGTCTTTGAGAGTCATACCGTAAATGGCGAGCGTCTGATCCAACAACACGCGTGTCGAATGAGTGGCGTCCTCGCGGATTGAAACCCGCAGTGGATATTTCTTTTCTTTGATCTCGGCGATGGATTTGAGCCCGGTGCGAGGATGGATCACGTGGACATAGCGGTCCCAGGACGGATAGGTTGCCAGTACACGCACCGGTAGCGCTTGTGAAAAGAGCCCCGTGCCGCGGTACGCTTGAGTCAAAAAGCCAGAAGGATTGACCATCGACATTTCCAAATCACCGCGGCAAACGGCGTGGGCTATGATCGGCGATCCGGTCGACATGCGCAGCCACGGTTTGAAGCTTTCGGCTGAGCCGCTGCCGACCGAAATACACATGTCACGCGCGCCGTAATAGGGTGTTTTGGGGTCCCCGGCGATATGTAGACCGATTTCCCAAAGTAACTTTGCGCGTTGAAAATTCGCGCCTCGAGGAAGGGGTTCCATCGTTTACCTCCGAGAAGTTTTAGTTCACTCTGTCATTGCCATTTGTCGGTAGGGCTAAATTATTGGGCCGCATGTCGGCTGTCAAACGAAAAAAGCCCTTCGACGAGCGCCGCGTGGGTTACTTCTAGAGTTGGAGCCGTGCTATAAGGGAGGACTTTGCGAATGCGTTTCGATGCTGAAGCTCTGTTGGAGCGGCTTGCGGCGAAGGAGCGGATCAAAGGTCATCATTCGCCGGAAGGCGGCGCGATTCGGACGCTCTCTCGAGCCCTCAACGGCTGGTTGGCGCGCACTCTTGCGGCCCAGGACGTTTTGGTCCTGTGCAATCAGGCGATGGAAGGTTGGTTAAAGGCACGCCTGGGAGTGTCACAGTGGTCAGCGCTGGGCCTACCGGCGCTGATCAAGAGAGCTACGGAGGCTGAGTTGCTGACACGGGTGGAAGCGAGTTATCTGAAGCGAATTCATGAGGCGCAAGCACGCTCACGAAAGACAAGCAGAGCCACGCCAGCCAAGCGCGTAAAATCCGCGCTGGAGGTGTGCATTCGTGTGATCGAAAGGCATTGGTGATTTCGAGAGGATGGAATCACGCGTCAACTGCTGCTCCTCACCATCGACCCGCTGATTGGAAAACGTTCGGATCGACGCGAGCCTAACCATAAGTTGGCTGTTATGAAGGATCTCATAATAGTGACTGCATTATTTTTGAAAATCCCTCCTGACCTCCCTTTGCCAAAGGGAGGATTTTCCCCTCTTTGGAAAAGAGGAGTTAGGGGAGATTTTGAGGGCTCAATGTCAATTCAATTTTGCGACCCTTTATATGACGAAGACATCATCTCCGATTGAATTGCTACGTCGTTATGGCGTCGTTTCGCTCGCTTTTGTCCATATCGCGGTGAGTCGCGGGCTGCACGGGACTTTCGGCGTTTTTTTTGTGGCGATGCTGGATGCTTTTGGCTGGTCGCGGGGGGCCACGGCAGGAGCAATCTCGCTGGCGATTGTGTTCGAGGGCCTGTGTCTCCCTTTTGCGGGAGGTTTGCTGGATCGCATCGGTACGCGCAAGACGCTTATCTGCGGCGGCCTGGTGCTTGCGCTCGGGCTGAGTTTTAGCTCGACGATATCGTCGCTTTGGGAATTTTACTTTTGGGTGGGCATTGTCACCGCCGCAGGTATTGCGTTGATCGGCATGGTGCCTCACGTGGCAATTATCTCGCGCGAGTATGCCCGGCGGCGGGCAACCGCGTTGGGAATAGCATGGGCAGGTGGTGGGATGGGGATCGTTCTGTTAGTGCCGGTCACTCAGTTAATGGTTGATGAATGGGGGTGGTCGATGGCTTACATCGGGCTCGCAGTCATCACGGCTTTTCTGGTAATTCCGCCCGTGCAGGTTTTTTTGCCAGGAGCCATCGAAGCAGCTGAGGTAAAGCCGACGGTGGCAGGGGCACGTGACACGGATTGGACCGTCCGGCGCGCTCTTACCAATCCAGCTTTTTGGCTGCTTTTCATCGCAAGAACACTCGCAAGCATGGGCAATCAAATCATCGTGACTCATCAAATTGCCCATGCGATCGATGTCGGCTTTACGAGCGTATTTGCCGCCTCGATCTTCGGCTTGATGGGCGTCATCAGCATCTTCGGCCGCATTCTTTTCGGTTATCTCGCCGACGTAATGCGACGGGAAACCGTATTTACGCTCGTCCAGGCGGTCTCTGCCGTCGGTATTTTGGCCTTGCTGGCCATGTATGACGCTTCTTTTCCGTGGCTACTCTACGCTTACGCCGTCTCCTATGGATTGGGGCAGGGCTCGCGCGCGTTGGTGCTGTCGGCGATTTCGGCAGATATTTTTCAAGGCAGGCACTTTGGCGTGATTTTCGGATTTTTTACATTTAGCATAGGCTTGGGCGGAGCGGTGGGCGCGTGGCTCGGTGGATTCCTCTTTGACGTCACACACAACTATCGCGTGCCCTTCTGGGTTTCTCTTGCATGCCTGGTAATTTCCGTGTTTATCGTCCTAGCGAGCAGCCGAATTGTTCAAGCGCAAAAGGAAGGGAAAGGATTTAGACCATGATTCAGCTCTACACCTGGGGAACACCCAACGGCAAAAAAGTATCGATCATGCTAGAGGAGATCGCTCTCCCCTATGAGGTCCACCCGGTCAATTTGACGCAAGGGGACCAACACAAACCTGAGTACCTGGCCATTAATCCCAACAACAAGATTCCGACAGTGATCGACACGGACGGTCCCGGCGGTCAACCGCTGACGTTATTCGAATCGGGAGCGATTCTCATGTACCTGGCAGAGAAAACGGGCAAGTTGTGGCCGCAGGAAATCCGAAAACGCTACGAGGTCGTTCAGTGGCTGATGTTTCAGATGGGCGGGGTAGGACCGATGTTCGGGCAAGCCAATTTCTTCTTTCGCGCCGCAGAGAAGGTGCCACAGGCGATCGATCGGTACCACAAAGAAGCGCTACGCCTGTACGGCGTGCTGGACAAACAATTGACGCAGAGAGAATTTCTCGCAGGCGACTATTCGATTGTCGACATTGCTACCTACCCGTGGGTGAGCCGTCATGAATGGCATCACGTTGAGCTGGAGCAATTTGCCAACGTGAAGCGTTGGTTCGACGCCATCTCCGCGCGCCCCGCGGTGCAACGCGGGATGGTAGTACCGAAGGTATGAGAGAACCGTTCCAACCGTTCCAGCCGTTCCAATCGTTCCAGCTGTTCAAGCCCCAGCTCTTTCCTCCGGCGGTTGGGACTGTGCCGCAATCTCATTCTTGAGGAGCCCTTCGGCCATGCTCAGGATAAACTCCGCGACGAAGAATCTGCTTTTTTCTGATGGATAGGTGGGGAAGAGCAGATCCCTCGCTCCGCTCGGGATGACAGGATTGCGGTGAATTGGCCGATTGCGACACAGCCTCTTGCGGCAGGAGGATGAGAGGAGAGGGTTTGAACGATTGAACCGGTTGAAACGGTTGGAACGATTGGGACAGCTGAAACAGCTGGAACCGCGATTGCTTCGTTGTAATCCCGCTTGCGTCGTCCTTATCAGTCGCATATGGTCGGACAAGTTGAGAGATTCAGAGACGAAGTTTACTCATGGCGAAAGCGCAACGAATGGCAGAAAAGCCCCGCGCTGAGTGGGGCTCGGATGTTATCGTCGATCTGTTAAAGGCCTTTGAAATCGAATACGTCGCGCTGAATCCCGGCGCCACGTTTCGCGGGCTACACGATTCACTGGTGAACTATGGCGGCAATGCCCGGCCAGAGATCGTGCTCTGCACGCATGAAGAGATCTGCGTGGCGTTGGCACACGGCTACGCCAGGGCAACCGGCAGACCCATGGGCGCGGCAGTGCACAACGTCGTCGGTCTGCAGCACGCTGCGATGGCCATTTACAACGCATGGGCCGACCGGCTTCCAGTCATTGTTATGGGCGGCACGGGCCCGATGGATACGGCCAATCGGCGCCCATGGATCGATTGGGTACATACGGCTCTGGTTCAAGGCAATTTCGTCCGGGATTTCGTTAAATGGGACGACCAGCCCGCCAGTGTTGAGGCGGTGCCGGATTCTTTCATCCGAGCCTACCGGCTTGCCACCACTGATCCCATGGGTCCGGTGTACCTTTGTTATGATGGCGATGTGCAGGAAAAACAGCTCGAACGCGAGGTGAACTTTCCATCGCTGGAGCGCTACCCGGCTCCACTTCCGCTGCAAGCGCCGGAGGAGGGCTTCGAAAAAA
Source organism: uncultured Syntrophobacteraceae bacterium (assembly GCA_964410485.1). Classification (GTDB taxonomy): domain Bacteria; phylum Desulfobacterota; class Binatia; order UBA9968; family UBA9968; genus CAYPHJ01. Next base: position 15,616 of record CAYPHJ010000014.1, on the reverse strand, counting down.
CGATTCGCTGGCTGGTCGAGGCTAAAAAGCCCATTATCATCGCCGATCAGACGGGAAGGAGAGAGGCTGGATTCAGGGCATTGAGCGAACTTGTAGAGCTTCTTGCGATGCCTGTGCTGGATCAGTTCGGCAGATTCAATTTTCCGGTGCATAACCCGCTCAATCTCACGGGCCAGAGCGACAAGGTGATTCCCCAGGCGGACCTTATTTTGGCATTGGATGTGCCGGATCTCGAAGGGGCAACCACCAAGAGAGCTCAAGAACGGGGCAATCGCAGGCCTACACCGCTGCTCTCGCCCACCACGAAGATCATCAACGTGGCGCTCGACGACCTGCTAGTACGGGCCTGGGCGACGGATTTTAACAAGTTGAGGGAAGCGGACCTGATGATCATGGCGGACACTTCGGTGTTCCTGCCCGAGCTGGTGCGGCGGCTCAAGGCGGAGAAGAAACTGAGCCAATTGAGCGGCGACATCGACAAGCGACGCGCGGATTGGGGAAAAATCTACGAAGACAAGAAGGCTTCCCTCGAAAAGGAAAGCAAAACCAAGTGGGATGAGAAGCCGGTTTCCATGACGCGTCTCTATGGCGAGCTGGCCGAAGCATTGAAAGGAGAAGATTGGGTGCTGACCAATGGTACCTCGGGGGGAAAGGAAAATTTTTACCTGCCCGCGGTCAAGTTCAACCAAATTCTTGGTAAATACAAGGGGGGCGGGTTGGGCTATGGCCTGCCGGCTTCGCTCGGTGCCGCCCTGGCCCTCAAAGGCTCCGGCAAGTTTTGCGTTGACATACAGCCGGATGGTTGCCTCCTGTTCACTGTGAGCGGTCTATGGACCGCCGTGCATCACAAGATTCCATTGCTGATCGTCGTGTGCAGCAATCGTTCCTACTTCAATGATGAGGAGCATCAGGAACGCATCGCGATCGTGCGCAATCGTCCGGTTGAAAACAAGACGATTGGCATTCGCATCGAAGACCCGGAAGTTGACTTCGGTGCCATGGCGCGTACCTATGGCTGTTGGGGCGCCGGCCCGATTACCGAACCGAAAGATTTGATCAAGACGCTCAGGGAGGCAGTCAAGGTGGTCAAGGATGGAAAGCCGGCGCTAGTGGATGTGGTGTGCCAAATGAGATGACCGTGCCGGTTTTCGCCAGACGTGAGAGCGATGAGAGTCCATCAGCCGCACACCGGGAAGTTAAAAGGATAGTTGAGTAGGGGTTCGCCGCCGTTCGGTTCAGTACTCATCGCGACTCCGCCTCCGAGTTGCGTTTGCCTTTCACCTATCTGAAAAGCTATTTTTTGGTCTGAAGCCCTGGGGTCAATCGGAGAACAGCCGGTTGGCTGCGAAGCCCGACCAGCTAACGGCAAAAACGGCAACCAAAATAATTCATTCATATACCAAAGGTACAACACAGCGGATGAAAGTGAGCTCGCAGTGGTTTCCATGACTCCCATAAATCCCCCAATAGCCCCCTTTGTCAAAGGGGGCCGGCCGCAGGACCGGGGGATTTGTGTGTAGTCACATTTTCATAGGAGGCGCAAAAGGGACTTCGAGATCTCAAGGAGTCAACAGTCATATTATGATACTGCGCTAACGACAGGAACTTGCATAGCCGCAACAACAATGAACTCGCGCATGCAAACTGACCCACGGCAAACGGCAACTCAACCGCCACCTCCGGTTGGGCCCACGGGCTTTTTTACCGGGGTCGAAATCCGCCCTATCATTATCGGTGTGGTGGTGGATTTTATCGTTACTTACGTCGCGTTTCAGGCATTCTTCTTGGCGTATGTCGCGTATGAGATGTCAAACGAAGGTGACGTCTCGATCGAGAAGGTCATGGAATACATGACCTCAGCTGAGTCTGTCGACAAAATTATGGCCTTTATGACTTCAACTGAAGGCCTCATGGTTGTTTTTGTGATCGGAACATTGGCTACGGCTGTGGGCGGAGTGGTTGCGGGATGGAAAGCTACCGGCCTTGAAGTCAAGCACGGCGCACTGGTGGGAGCTGGCTCTCTGCTTCTTTCATTTTTGGAGCAGGCTCTATTTGGGGAGACGATCGAGTTCCCGGAGTGGTTCAGGGCGCTATCTGTTGTTGCGATCATTCCAGCCGGTGCCTTGGGTGGCTATGTGGCGGAGATAATAAAATCAGCCGCCGGGCTCAGACCGCCGGCTGTTACTACAGGTTGGCCCGGGCACACCAATGACAGAGAACCCGAGGTAGAGGATCGGCGTTGATGCGGCCGGTTATGCGGCATATGCCTTCGATTGCCTACCGACGCGCCCGACCCGAAGACTACGCGGGAATTCTCCGGCTTCAGGCCGCCAACTACGTCGGCAACCTTTCTCAGGAAGAGCTTTCGCAAGGTTTTCTTTCCGCTGAATTCACCCATGCCCAGGTTGATGAAATGGCGCAGGATTTGGGCATTACGGTTGCTGTTAACGATTCGGAGATCGCGGGATACCTGTGTGCCTTTCGAAATGAATTCAACCATGGCTCCCCGGTGCTCGCCAAGATGTTCGAAAGCTATGCGCGCGTTTACTTCGAGCAAAGGCCGCTGATCTCTTATAGCAGTTATTGTTACGGCCCGGTCTGCATCAGTCGGCAATATCGGGGCCAGGGACTCCTGCGCGGGCTCTACGAGGCACAAACACACGATCTCGCCGAGCGCTATGAGATCGGCGTCGCTTTTGTCGCGCGCAATAATCCGCATTCTTTGCAAGCGCATGTCGCGGGTCTCGGCATGACAGAAGTCGGAGAGTTCGCGGTGAACAGACAGACGTACGTCATCTTGGCATTCAGATTAGTTTGAGACAACGCTGAGACAGATGGCTCGATTGCGGTGAGCGGGATTGTCGGTGTCACGCGGTCTTCGGTCGGCGGTCCACGGTCCTCTTCATATGGTATATGGTCCATGGTCGGCCGTCCGCGGTCGTCTACTTGCACCGGCAGTCTCTCTTCCATAGAATCAGCATGGTAGTTGTGAGAATATCCAGCAGAAAGGAAACCTTGAGATGGATGAAGCTGCGAAAAAAACCGCGCTGCGGATGATTCCATATGGGTTGTACGTTCTGACGGCAGAGAACAAAGACGGCAAGGTAACGGCCGCGACAGTTAACTGGGTTACGCAGGCTGCGTTTCAGCCGCCGTTGGTGGTGGTCGGCGTCAAAGCGGACTCCAATGCTCATTCGATTATCAAAGAGAGCGGTGTATTTGGCTTGAACGTGTTGGGAAAGGACCAGAAGGGGCAGGCTTTTACGTTCTTCAAGTCGCTGGACAGGGAGGGAAACAGCATAGGCGGCGAGCCGTTTCGCAAGGGTACTTTCGGCGCGCCGATCCTCGAGAACGCTCCCGCTTTCGTCGAATGCAAACTGATCGATACGATTGAACGGGGTGACCATTCGATTTTCGTGGGCGAGGTGCAGGACGCCGGGGTCAAGGCGCAAGTATCGGGCCGTCCCGACGATATAACGCTGGCCTTGAGGGATCTCGGAGACAAGGTGTTTTACGGCGGCTAAGCTGACCGGGAATCGAGCGGCGTGTTGTCGAATTTGCGTGCGTGAACGAACCACACCGTACCCTAGCGCGGCAGAGCCGCAACCAAATGGGAAAAAGAGTTCACCACGAAGGCACGAAGACCACGAAGGAAGACAGTATGTTTTTTCGAAACCCCTGATCCGAGCTTCGCGCCCTTCGTGAGCTTCGTGGTGCAAATGATACTTACTTGTTGATTGAGACGTCATAATCCTTGCCTCAGAAGGTTTGCGCGTCCCGCGAAAATTCTCAGGCATAGTAGTACGAAGTGTTTCATGATCTTACGTTCGCCCACAGAGAATGAAAAGCAGCTTTCAGACACAGAACGGCTGCGGCAGGATGGAACAAGCGCTGATCAAATCCCCCAATAGCCCCCTTTGCAAAGGGGGCGGGCCGCAGGACCGGGGGATTTTCTTTTCAAGCGGGTGACTGAGTTTTGCATAAGTTCAATTTTTGAAGAAGGGGAGAAGCGATCATGGCAAAAATCAGACACATCGCCTACCGGGCTACAGACGTCGATGCGATGGCGAATTTCTTCGTCCACGCGCTCGGGATGACAATCAAACAAAAACGGAAAAACAATGCGATTGACCTGTCCGATGGCACGGTGAACATCACCGTTCTCCCTCTCGGTGCGGGAATGCCGGAGGGCCAACAGAAGCGCGCCGGCATTGATCATATCGGCTTCACGGCGGAAAACGATGAGGAGGCTTTTCGCATGATGGAAGCCGCAGGCGCCAAGAAGGCCGGCACCGTCAATCTGGGAACGGCGTACTATGAAGACAAGTTCGTGGGGCCGGAGGGAATCATCGTTGACGTCGGCCACTGGATCGGCGCCGCTCCGGTCGAAAAGGAAAAATCCTAGCTGTCAATTCGTGGATCGCAGGCTGCTCAAAAAGTCTTAGAGGCGAGGCGCGCGATGAATCGACGAGTGGAGGCGTACTCCGATGGTACGTCGGAACGAGGCGATTGAGTGCAACGAAGCCTATGAGGCTTTTTCAGTCAGCCTGCCTAGCGGATCATTAGCCGCTCGGCCCTACCCGAGTAGTTGATAAAAACAGTTTTCAATTCCGTAAAAAAGTTTAGTCCCTCCTCTGCCATTTCGCGCTCGCCCACGCCGGTAGCTTTAGTGCCGCCAAACGGGAGTTGCGCCTCGCCGCCAATCGTCGGCTCGTTGACGTGGATCATGCCGGTTTCAACCTCTTCAACGAAGTTCATGACCGTATCGATATTCTCTGTGAAGATGGAGGTCGTCAGCCCATACTCAACGCCGTTGGCGAATTGCAGCGCTTCCTCTAAACTCCCTGCCGTGCTTACCGAAAGCACGGGACCGAAAATCTCTTCTTTGAAGACGCGCATGGTTGGTCCGACATTGTCAAAGATGACCGGCTCGACGAAGTAACCCTTGTCGAAACGCGCTGGCTGGTTGCCGCCGAAAACGACACGGGCGCCTTCACGCTGGCCGACTTTGATGTACTCCATGTCGGTATTCCACTGCTTTTCGTCGACAGCAGGTCCCATGTCGACAGACTCATCCAGTCCTGGGCCAACTTTGATCTTATTTGCGGCGGCTACGAGCCGCTCAACGAGCTGGTCTTTGATTGCCGGGTTGGCAATGACCCGAGATGTCGCCGTGCAGCGCTGGCCCGTGGAGCCAAAGGCGCCGCCATGAATGGCAACCGCTGCTTTGTCCAGATCGGCATCGTCCATGACGATCACGGCATTCTTGCCGCCCATTTCACAGGTGACTTTGGCGCCACGCTCAGCTGCTTTGGCGTATAGCGCGCCGCCAACTTCATTGGAACCGGTGAAGGAGATTGCGCGGACTACAGGAGAGTTGACGATGGCTTCGCCTACGACGGAGCCGGATCCCACCAGCATGTTGAATACGCCGGCGGGGACGCCCGCCTCTTCGTAGATTTCCGCGAGCAAAGTCGCCGTTGCCGGCGTCAGCTCCGCAGGTTTAAACACGACCGTGTTTCCAGCAACCAGAGCCGGGGCTGATTTCCACACAGGAATGGCCCACGGAAAATTCCATGGCGCGATCAACCCGACTACGCCGAGTGGACGGCGGATCGTATACGTAAAGGTGTCGCGCGCTTCCGAAGGAAGCGTCTTTCCTTGCATCCGGAAGCCTTCGCCGGCGTAGAACTCCAGCAGTGAAATTCCTTTCATGACCTCGCCTTTAGCCTCCTTCAGCACCTTGCCTTCCTCACGGGTGAGCGTACGCGCAATCTCGTCAGCGCGCCGCCGGGCGATGTCCGCGGAACGCCAAAGCACGCGGCCGCGCTCCGGGCCGGGCGTTTTCCTCCAACTCCGAAATGCCGCCTGTGCCGCCTCGATCGCTCGCTGCACGTCCTCAGCGCTTGCAGCCGGGAACTCGCCGATCACATCGGTTAGATCCGCCGGGTTGATGTTGCGCACCAACCTGTTGGATTTGGGGTGGAACCATTGGCCATTCACGTAAGACCCTGTGTGCATAAAAACTCCTCGGTTCAATATCCTTTTTCGATTAGCTGATAGTAAAATAGCTTGTAGAAGTTTCTAAGCCTTTCCGGGCGCCCTGTAATGGGTGTCCCGGGCGCGTCAAGCTACTTGGACACTCCGAGAGATCGTGCCAGCTCGATGGTGCGCCGCGCGCGCTCCACGATAGGGCGGTCGATGAGCTGCCCACCGAATGCAATGGAGCCGTCGCCACGCGCGTTTGCTTCTTCAAAGGCGTTCACGACCTGTTCCGCATAACTCACTTCATCGGGCGTCGGGCTGAAAATGGTGTTGATCGGGTCGATTTGGCCCGGGTGAATCAGCGACATTCCGGAGAATCCGAGGCGACGCGATTGGCGCGCAAACCCGAAGAGCCCTTCTGTGTCTTTTAAATCAACCCAGACCCCGTCCACGGCTTGCACATGGGCAGAAGAGGCTGCAATCACCAGGGCGGAGCGCGCGTAGATCATGTCGCGCGCTTCGCCTTCACGCGAGGTCGGTAACCCTAGCTCACGGCCGAAATCCTCCGCGCCGAACATCAAACCCACAACGCGCGGCGAAGCCGCTGCGATGGCTGGCGCATTCAATAGACCCTTTGGGCTTTCGATCGCCACGAGGAATCTGACCGCCCCCGGCGCCATCCGCAGGGCCGTTTCGCGTGCGGCAACCATCGCGTGCACCCTTCCAACCTCATCGGCAGTCTCAACCTTCGGTAGCACCAGGCCTTCTAACCCTGGACGCACCACCGCCTCGAGATCGGCGTCCATGCGCGCATGGCCGATGGCGTTGATGCGCACAAAACGCGCCGGTGACCCCGCTATTTTCTCGCGGCCAAGAGCTTCGCCGATAAGTCTCCGGGCGGTATCTTTCTCATTGGGCGCAACGCCGTCTTCGATGTCCAACATGATTGCATCGCTGCTAAGGCCAAGGGCCTTGTCGATCATTTTTTGGCGATGGCCCGGAACAAACATCCATGAACGTTTCAGATCCATTGGATAGGTCTCCTAGGCGCCTTCATTATCGTATGCTCGGGATAATGTCTATCCCAGTTTGCACCTTGTGGCTTTTGGCGCAATAAATAAAAAACTATTCAGTGGAACACAGTCGACGATATGAAACTAGGCACGGTAAAACTCCTACTGCCGGTTGTGGCTATCACCATTCAAAGTAACTCGGCAACGACAATCATTCCGCCTTTTCTCCAGGATCTCCAGATTCCTGTTGCCGCTATCGGTACGTTGATCTCCCTCGGACCCGTGCTGGCCTTGACCTCGCGCTTGCCCGTGGGAATGGCATACAGCCATAACCGCGCGCGTTTATTGATTGCGCTTGGGGTGTTGGCAATGGGCATCACCAACTTCCTCTACAGTTTTGTCACAGGCAGCCTGGCTTTCGCACTTATCCATTCGCTTAACGGTTTTGCTTATGGCGCTGTCACGACGTTATACATGGCCTTTTATGTCGATTCTCTGCCAGCCGATGAAAATCGCAGCCATGCGATGGGCTACTACGTCGGGACTCTGGCACTGGGATATTCCACCGGAAACTTTTTCGGCGGACTGATCGCCGATCACTTTGGCTACGGTACTACTTTCCAGTTGGCTGCATTCTTGTCATTGATACCCTGCGCCTTGCTCTGGTTGCTGGGCAGAGCGGGGGAAAGGAGGGAGACTAAGGTCAAAGACAAACCTATAGGTCTGGCCAAGGGCTCCTGGAAAGCGATGCTTCAACCCGAGCTGGCTATCGTAGTGATCACGGCGTTGTTTCTTAACTTGCTGCACCAGATGGGAGGAGTCTTTATTTCGCTTTACGGCTTGTCGGTTGGGATGAGCTTGACGCAGATCGGTGTGATTCGCGCCGCTTATGCCGGCTGCAACGCCGTGACGCGACCAATCAGCGGTCACGTGGTCAACAAGTTTGGCCATCGCGGCCTTTCCTACGCAGGCATTCCCTTGCAATCTGCCATTCTGATGCTGATACCGTTGTTCACCGGTTTTGGGACGATCTTGGCAGTGTACGTGCTCTCAGGATTTATGCGCGCCGTGGTGATTGTGGCGAACGCGGTGGGTCTGGTACAGGACGTGGATGAGACCAAAGTGCGGCGCGGGGTTGCTTCCGCTATCTACAACTCCGCAGGCGATCTGGGAAACATTTTGGGGCCGGCCGTCGGTGGCCTCATCGCGCATCTCACTAGTCTGGGCGGCGTGTTTGTCTACGGATCCATCGGGACAGTGGTGCTGTTTCTTGTGGGTATCGCTGCCGTGCGACGCCTGCCGCCGATCACGCAAAAATAAGAGTAGTTCATGTACCCACTGGGTACAACACAGCGGATGAAAATAAGCCGCAGTGGTCCGGATCAATACCGATAAATCCCCAAATAGCCCCCTTTGCAAAAAGGGGGCGGGCCGCAGGACCGGGGGGATTTTCCCTATAGTCGGCTATTTTCATAGGGGCGAAGCCGTCAAACCGCCGCCCAATCCCACACCCTTTGCGAGCTCTGCACTCATCCCCATTTCTTTGCCAGCGCATCGAGACCAGCCTGTTCCAACTCCGGTGGCGTCATGACAATGTGGAATTGCACATCCGCGTTAAAGGAAAGAAACCATGGCTCGGCAAGCGCCGGTACTTTCGAGGGGTCGGCGACATCGACGATCAAGACCGCCCCGCGATGGCCATCATGCTCCGTGAAGTACGCCGCCTCGGGCTTTGTTTCTTGCAAAATTTCCTGGAGCTTCCGCCCAGCGGTGCCGTTCCTGACCATCGCATTGAATGGCTCGTGTGGCATCTTGACTTGTAAGAGCATTCGCATAATGAATCACCTCCTGTTGGTTGAAAACGGTTCCCCTCCGCTTAGCCTCGACCCACGGTCGCGCTTGCGGAGCAGCTCGACAACGTATTGGGATCTAGCCGCGGCGTCCACCGAAAAGCCCCGGCTCTTGCACCAAATTGAGAGACCTCCACGTCAATCGTGACCTTCTGGCCTTTATACGTTGGCGACGTAAATCGCGCAACTTTTCCTCCGCAGGGAGTTCCACTCGGCAAAAGTTCCCTCCAAGTCTGGACGGTCTTCCGATAGGCCCGTGCGCGATAGTCGCTTTGGTGGACATTTCAGTTGATGTTTATCAAATTTGCCGGTCGCCTGCATCAAGTCCACCCAAGATGGCTCCATGTGGGTTTTTGCGATCTAACTCGGGGAATGAAACCCAATGATTTTGGCGCTCGAGCCGTCGGTAAAACGTCTCATCTCGTCCATTGCCTCTCGGAAGTCATTATCTCGCAGCTCCAGTGCCGAGCTTGATTTGTCTAGACGCTCGGATGCGATCTGCACTGCGCGATGGACCCATTCTTTCAAAAACGCCTGGGTCGCGCCTTCCGACTGTTGCACGAGCCGATCCAGCGTTAACCGCGACATGTCGTAGCAACGGAGGTAGTGTAGCAGATATCTCATGCGCAAATCTGGCCTTGGTGGCCCGAAGACACCGCAAGATGGAGCGCGTTGATCTGATCATATCTCGTTCAATGCAGCACTCATTGCGTTCGCTAAGCTAAGGCTTGGCGGTGAACGTCGCGACGGGTGGCCCCTCTCGAGGTCCTTTAGAACCTTCTCGAAGACGAGGTTGGGTTCCTTGGCGCCCCCTGTTCAAGCGGGCAAGTCTTCTGCATCTTCACTGAGGCTGGGCGTACCGCTTGGTTAATAAAGGTCGGAAAGAGATGGCTCAGTGCCGCGATGTTAGCCGCTTGCACTCTGTTCAAGGCGCAAACATCTCCTGCAGGACAGTCAATACCGCAGTCACAGAGTTAGTAGACAAGCGCCCGAGTCGCCTCGCGAGTCTCTCGATATCGACTGTACGAAGTTGGTCCGTGGCGACAAATCCAGTTCGACCTTGAAAGCGACACTGGATTCGCCATGGATACGCTTGCCCTCCAGTCGTCATCGGGGCGATCATAACTGTGCGCAGATGCTCATTCAACTCGTCTGGCGAGACGACAAGACATGGCCGCGTTTTACGGATCTCGCTCCCCTGTGTCGGATCAAGCCGAACCAGGTAGACGTCACCCCTGGCTGCCACGGCGTGCCCTACCGCCACTTCCACTCTTTCTCATCGAACCGTGTGGGCGTCGTTGGATCAAGGAGTCGGTCTTCATTCCGCTCACGCATTCTTCGAGCTGCCGCCGCCCAGCCCGCGCGGGGCCGGCTGGCTCCGCGAATCACAATGCGACCTGGCTCGGCCTCCAACTCGACTTCGTCCGGGAGGTGGGCTTCTTCAAGCAGTACCTTTGGCAGGCGTATTCCGCGTGAATTGCCAATTTGAACAATCCGGGTTTTCATTAGCTTCTCCCTGGGAGTTACATTGTAATCACACGCCACTCGGGTTGGCAAGGGTGAGAAGAACGTTGGCTGTTTGAACGTTGGCTGTTTGTTGGACGGCTGTGGGCTAACGCTTCATAAGCCTGAGGCTACGGCACCGGCCAGAGGTCATAATGTGGGCGAAAGGCCGGTATTGAGCGGCTTGTTACTTGCCTTGCCTACCTTAACAAAATGTCTCGAATATGCGTCTTCCAGATTCTTTTCGCCTGATTTCGAAAAGCGCAGCGGAACTTTTCGGCCTTTAATCTTCCTTTGGTATACGGTCATCGATGGCTTCAGATTCAAGTCATGGGCGTGAAATCGAAGAATGCGAAGGATGCGACTGGCCTTCGCGAGATCACATTTTATGACTCTCTCCAGACACCATACACGGCCTTTCCGCCACTCCTCGACAGCCTGTGGCTCGAGCACTCCCAGGGCGATAAACACCTTGATGGGCGAGACGAAATTTTCGGACTGCAACGCGGATGCCACCGCCTTCACGATCTTGGGATAGTGACTATCGATCGTGTAGTTTTCCAACGTGATTTTCTTCATCTATGATCTGATTCTAGCCGGAGAGCTATCTTACCCTGCGCAATCAGCGCGCGGCGAGCCTGCCAGCGCTTGTGGTCTTATGGAAGCTACAGCGTTGCACGGCTCCTGTATTTAAACCTGCATGTGTACATTTCAATACGATTTCGGCATTCCCAGAACGTGTTGACCGAGGTAGGCTAGAACCAAATTATTGCTGACCGGGGCGACCGTCAGCAAGCGGGTCTCGCGGAATTTTCGCTCGACGTCATATTCCGCGGCAAAGCCGTAGCCGCCGTGCGTTGTGAGGCACGCGTTGGCGGCCTCCCAGGAGGCTTCGGAAGCAAGAAGCTTCGCCATGTTAGCTTCAGGGCCGCATTTCTCTTTACGATCGAACTTACTGGCGGCTTGATAGCGGACCAGATCGGCGGCCTCAATCCGCGCGTAGGCCTGAGCGATAGGGAACTGAATGCCCTGATTGGAGCCGATCGGCCGCCCGAACACGACTCGTTCGGAGGCGTATTTCGCCGCGCGTTCGACGAACCAGCGGCCGTCGCCGATGGCTTCGGCCGCCACGAGAATCCGCTCTGCATTCCAGCCATCGATGATGTAGCGAAAGCCCATGCCTTCATCGCCGATGAGATTTTCCGCCGGCACTTCGACCCCGTCAAAGAATACCGCGTTGGTGTGATGGTTGATCATTAGATCCAGCGGCTTCACGTCCATTTTTCCTTTAGCTTCGCGCAAATCGACGAGGAAGACGGAAAGCCCTCGCGTTTTATCCAGCACTTCATCATAGGGCGTCGTGCGGGCCAAGAGCAGCATGAGATCCGATTGCAGCACGCGCGAGATAAAAATCTTCTGGCCGTGGATAACGTAGCGGTCGCCTTTTCTCGTTGCCGTGGTTTGGATGCGCGTCGATTCCGATCCGGCGTCCGGCTCGGTGACGCCGAAGGCCTGCAGGCGCAGCTCGCCGCTGGCAATCTTCGGCAAGTAACGCCGTTTTTGTTCGTCGTTGCCGTGCCGGAGGAGCGTCCCCATGGTGTACATTTGCGCGTGACAGGCCGTTGCGACTCCGCCAGAGTGGTTGATTTCTTCCAGGATGATGCTCGCTTCGGTAATACCGAGCCCCGTGCCGCCGTATTCTTCCGGAATCAGCGCCGCGAGCCAGCCGAGTTCTGACAGCTTGCGCACAAAAGCCTCCGGGTATGCTTTTTCGCTGTCCACTTTGCGCCAGTAGCTGTCGGAGAACTCGCGGCAGACTTTGCGAATCTCGTCGCGGATCTGGAGCTGCTCCTCCGTTAAGTTGAAATCCATCTGCGCCTCCTATATTTACCGCATAGTAATTCTTGTACGAAAGCTACAACACGGCGCATGAAAATGAGTCCTTACCCTTTGCCCTCTCCCACAGGGCGAGGGAAAGTTAGCGTCCTTGTCTCCTCCGTAAGCCCTCTCCCGCTGGGAGAGGGTGCGGGTGAGGGTAATTTTCATAAGAGTAATTCATGTACCAATGGGTACAACACAGCGGATGAAATTAGCCCGCAGGTGATGCGGATCAACACCGATAAATCCCCCAATGGCCCCCTTTACAAAAAGGGGGCGGGCCGCAGGACCGGGGGATTTTCCTTATAGTCGGCTATTTTCATAGTAGTATATAGCGTACTGGCTGCATCGCAGAAAGGGGAGAATCATGGCCGTGAAGCCCGGCTGGGAAGGCCGTTATTTTGAAGATTTCGACGTTGGCGATGTTTACCGCTGCCGCCTCGGACGGACCATCACGGAAGCAGATAACATCTGGTTCACTCTGCTGACCAATAACACGAATCAGATCCACTTCAACAACGAGTATGGCAAGCGCACGGAATTCGGCAAGTGTCTGGTGAACAGCGCCCTCACGCTCGCGATCGTAGCGGGCATGGGCGTTGCGGACGTCAGTGAAAATGGCTTCGCGCTGGGGTGGGACGAGATCAAGCTTCCGAATCCAGTGTTCGCCGGGGACACGGTGTACTCCGAATCGGAAGTGCTCGAGAAACGCGAATCGAAATCCAAGCCGCAATGGGGCATTATCAAGGTACGAACGCGCGGTATCAATCAGGACGGAAAAGTCGTGATTGACTACTCCCGCAGCGTGATGGTGTGGAAAAAAGCCCATGCGCCGAAGCGCGATCTGTTTCCCGAAGTCAAAGAGTAGCAGGCTGCTGAAAAACTCTCCGTTCACCCTTCGAGAACCTCAGGGCGAACGGAGAGGAACTTGAAATGAGTAGGGATTTTCCGTTCATGTTGAGCCTGTCGAAGCATTCCGAATCTTTTTTCAGCAACCCGCTAGTTCAACGACTGGAACGGCTGGAACCGTTGGAACATAAGCGGGCTGTCCAAAATCGTTCGAGCAGTAAATAAGTCCGAGCTGGTACGTGAGGTAATAGTGGCAACAAACCAAAGGAATGACGAGACAGCCCGCGCCCTGTCGGGCATCAAGATACTCGCCTTTGAGCAGGTGCTTTCCGGTCCGTTTGCAACCTGCTTGCTTGCCGACATGGGGGCTCAGGTCATCAAAATCGAACGTCCTGGCACGGGCGACGTGATTCGCGGCTGGGATTCCGTGGTGCGCGGGTTGTCTTCCGGTTACGTATGGCTCAATCGTAACAAGCGTAGTCTCACGGTCGATGTTAAAAAAGAGAAGGGCAAGGAGATCATTCACGGTCTGGCCAAACGGGCTGACATTTTTTTCGAGAACTACGCGCCCGGTGTGGCGGGCCGACTCGGGCTTGGATATCAACAATTGAGCGAGCTGAATCCGCGGCTGATCTATTGCTCGCTTTCCGGCTATGGGCAAGACGGCCCGCACCGGGACGTGAAAGCTTATGATCTTCTCATACAGGGCGAAGCCGGCATCATCGCAACAACCGGCTATCCCGAGAAGCCGGCGCGCGCGGGCATAGCGATTGCCGACATTGCCGCCGGCATGTATGCAGCGATCGGTCTTTTGCTCGCGCTGTATCAAAGGGAACGAACCGGACAGGGCCAGTTCATCGATGTCTCGATGTTCGACTCGATTGTCTCATGGCTTGGTTATTTTCCCCACCATTACTGGCACGCGGGAGAAGAGCCGGCGCGTGTGGGAATGCGCCACCACTATGTTACGCCCTATGGACCGTACCTCGCGCGGGACGGCGAGTATGTCAATCTGGCGGTCGCCAGTCCCTCGGACTGGGAAATTTTTTGCCGCAAGGTGATAGAGCGGCCCGAGCTGCTCGATGACCCGCGGTTTGCGAGCGTGCAAAGCCGGCGTAAAAACCGCGGCGTTCTGGAGGAGACGATCGAAAATATTTTTCTCGAGCGAGATCACCATCACTGGTTGGCACAGCTCAAAAAAGCCGAGCTGCCATACGGCGAGGTGCGCGGCATCGCCCAGGTGCTGGCGCATCCCCAAGTCGCCGCGAGGAAATTGATCCGAGAGGCCGACTCGCCCGTCGGAAAAGTGCCGGTTATTGCAAATGCGCTCAAGATGTCCGAGAGCGAGGCGCGCTATGATCGCATTCCAGCACTGGGGGAAGATACCGAAGCGATATTAAGCGAGCTTGGTTACGACGCCGATTCCGTCACAGAGCTCCGGCGCGAGAAGGTCATTTAGCGACAAAAAATGTTATCGCGCCAAGACGCCAAGCGAAAGGTAAAGTTCAAGTGGTTCAAAAGGTTCAACCGCTTCCCTCGCTACAGGGCCTCAGAAGGCCGCTACTCGGGATAGCCGGCTGTCCTGAGTCCTTCGGTACAGCGGCCGCGCCGCGGACTCAGAATTACCCGACTTCCCGAGTAGCGCGGAAGCGCGTATCGAGGGAAACCGCCGTATCGTGGAAGCTCCGTTCAAGCCGAGCCTATCGGCGGTTCAATAGTTCAAAGAGCCCTGAGCAGCGGAGCCGAAGGGTTCAACCCCCTTTCCCCCGCGTGTGCGGGGGATTTTTTCTTTGCGCTCCTTCGATTTCACTCAGGGCATGCTTTGCGCGAGACCAATGTCTTCGATCTTGATTGAACGGTGATGACAATGCCCAAACCTGTTATTGGTGTGATGGGTGCTTCGGAGAGCGACGCGCTCACCGCGAGCGAGAAAAGCAGGCTGCAGGACCTGGCGCAGCGGCTTGGCGCCGCCATCGCTAACAATGACTGCATTCTGGTCACTGGCGCCACGACGGGACTGCCTGAGCTGGTCGCGAAGGCCTTTCGCGAGCATGGCGGCGCTATCGCACTGGGTATCTCACCGGCGATCAACGCGAAGGAGCATGCCGAAATGTACAGGCTTCCGGCCGGCGATATGGATGTGATCGTCTATACCGGATTTGGTTTAAAGGGACGGAATGTTGTCAATGTCCGATCGGCCGATATTGTCGTTCTCATCGGCGGCGCCACCGGCACCCTCAACGAATTCACCATCGCCTATGACGAAGGCAAGATCATCGGCGTCTTGGAGGGCAGCGGCGGCGTGAGCGACCACATCAAAGAAATCATTGATTTCTGCAAAAAGCCAACTCGCGGAAAAGTCATCTACGAGAGCGTTCCGGAGTCGCTCATTAGCCAATGCCTGGAAGCGCTGTGTGTTCGTTCCCCTTCCTGAACCGACAGGACATCACAAGTTAAGTTGCTGATAAACTTAGCCGGAGCAGCCTTGTCATCCCCGGCATCACTTTTGTACAAATCCACAATTTGTTCTTGCCACGC
>CAYPHJ010000013.1:30947-64737 GCA_964410485.1 uncultured Syntrophobacteraceae bacterium | reverse complement strand
TGATCGGTAAATCAATATGCAGCAACGGCACTTGTACCTATTTTGGACAGCAGTGGAGCCAACTATAAATTGCGTTCAAATCGGAACCCCTTGACGAAGCGGTTGGACATCTTGTTTGGCGCAACGTAAGATCTAGCATGCTGGTGAGCGAGAGGAAAGGTACCGATGAGTCATCAAACGGCAGGTGAAAAGTTTCGCGAGCTGTTGGATGTCATGGCGCAATTGCGCGGCGAGCGTGGCTGCCCGTGGGACAAGGAACAATCTCACGCGTCGCTTAAGCCATTTCTAAGAGAGGAAAGTCATGAGTTGCTGGATGCGCTCGACTCGCAAGATGCGCAAAAAATCCGTGAAGAGCTCGGCGATTTGTTGCATCAGATCGTATTTCACTGTCAGATCGCGGCCGAGAATGGTTGCTTTAGCGCCGCTGACGTGGTGAGCGACCTCAAGGACAAAATGCTGCGGCGCCACCCCCATGTCTTTTCCACCGATCCGCTCTCGGATTCGGACTCGGTTCTCAGGCAGTGGACGCAAATCAAATCTCAAGAACGACCTGACGAGCCCAAGTCGGCGTTGGGAAATCTCCCAAAATTGATGCCTGCCTTGGCCCGGGCTCAAACCATCACTGATCGGGCCTCGCGCGCAGGCTTCGATTGGCCTACCGTGGAACCGGTATGGGACAAAATTAACGAAGAGCTTGCAGAGCTTCGTGCGGCATGCTCTTCGGGCGACAAGACGCGTGTCGCCGAGGAGCTGGGCGACTTGTTTTTTTCGCTCGTAAACCTGTCGCGTTTTCTCGACTTGCAAGCCGAAGACGCCCTGTCTAACGCGACGGAGCGGTTCATCGAGCGCTTCAGCTACATCGAGCGGCAGTTGCGCAAAGCGGGAAAGTCCACCCATGGCTCTTCCTTGCAGGAAATGGACCGACTGTGGGAGGAGGCCAAGACTGTCGAGCGGCGCGCCAAGGACCAGACGTGAATGTCTCGATCGTTTTCCTCGATGCCGCAACCTACGGCGATGTTTCACTGGCGAGATTCACGGACCAGTGGAACTGCACAATCTATCCTGTCACCTCGCCTTCGCGCCTCTCCGGGCGCTTGGAGGGGCAAGCTGTCGCGGTAACAAACAAGGTAGTGCTCGATCGCGCCACTCTCACAGCCAGCGAGGCTCGGGATCTCAAGCTTATTGCGGTGGCGGCCACAGGCACCGATATTATCGACAAACAAGCGGCCAAAGAACGCGGCATCAAAATATGCAATGTGCCGGGCTATGCAGCCCAATCTGTGGCACAATTCACTCTAGCGCTGATCCTGGAGCTAGCGACTCGAGCCGGCGCTTACTGCCATGCCGTTGTCGCCGGCAAATGGCAGACGAGCCCAATATTTACTCTGCTCGACTACCCGACCTTCGAACTTAGCGGAAAAAACTTAGGCATCGTAGGCCACGGCAACATCGGCCGTACCGTGGCGGAAATGGCGCGCGGCTTTGGCTTAATGCCGATGATCGCGGCGCGGCCCGGTTATACAGCGCCGCTACCGGCCGGGAGGACTTCGTTGGAGCGAGTCTTTCGTGAAGCAGACATTCTAACACTGCACTGCCCGCTCACGCCCGAGACTCAACACCTGATCAACGAAAAAAGCTTATCCTGGATGAAACCAGGGGCGTTTCTTGTCAACACGGCTCGTGGTGGGCTGATCGATGAGGCTGCCCTCCTCCGAGCATTGCGCGAGAAACGACTCGCTGGAGCCGCTCTGGACGTAATCTCCAGCGAACCGCCCGCAAGCGATCATCCGGTGCTCAAAGCAGCCATTGAACTGGATAACCTCTTAGTCACCCCCCATACCGCATGGAGCGCACGAGAAGCACGAGAACGATTGCTTGGCGAGGTGGCGGAAAATATTCGCGCGTTCTTTGGCGGCGCTGAAAGAAACATTGTCGGATGAATAGCATTGGAGTATTGGCTACTTAAGGCATTGCTCCAATACTCCCTTCTGTTGTTAAAAAGGAATGTCGTCATCGAAAGGCGGCTGGCCAACGGGTCCGCTTTCATCACCCGCTCCGCCTTCCATTTCCGGCGCTACACGGGTCCCCCCCCCACCACCCAAAAACCTGATTCGCTGCGCCACGATCTCAGTCACATACCGTTTGGTGCCGTTCTTATCGTCGTAGCTTCGGCTCCGTATACTGCCTTCAACAAAAACCTGCCTTCCCTTTGCCAAATATTGACCGCAGGTCTCTCCCTGCTTTCCCCACACAACGATATTATGCCACTCAGTTCGTTCCTGGCGATTCCCGTCCGCATCATTCCAAACCTCCGAGGTCGCGATTGGGAACCGCGCAACCGCACGGCCGGATGGCGTGAACCGCAGTTCGGGATCTTTTCCTAAGTTTCCAATCAAGATGACTTTGTTAACCGACATGTCCAGCCTCCGGCGTGTTTATAACTCTTTGGCGACCCGAACAAAACGGAGACAACTTACTTCTGGCATCCCCCATAGTCAACAATAAAAACGACCTCGGACTGGAGTGTTGGGAGGATGTATGCCAAACCCCCCAAACCCTTGGTCCAGTACTCCATCACTCCAATACTCCAAACTCCAATTGTATCTGGCGGCCATGGCGGCCACCGCGGCGTTGCTTTTTGACGTGCCGTGCACTAAGATAATTTCAATTTTTCAGTAATTTGCTCCAAGCTAAACCACCCGAACCTTCGATGCTATACGCGTTCAAGCTGGTCGTGATCACCCTGATCACCATTCCGGCTGCGTTGCTGACCATAATCGTCGGGCCTTTTGATCCCTATGGAAAGCATGCTTACCCGTTTACAAAATTTTGGACCTGGATCATCGTCACGCTCGGTCACATCAATATCAAAGCAGATGGACTGAGCCGACTAGATCCCAACCGAAACTATATTTTCATCGCCAATCATCAGAGCAATATTGACATACCGGTTTTGGTGCAAAGCCTTAAGCGGTTTCAACTCCGTTGGCTGGCCAAAAAAGAGCTGTTGCGCGTCCCGTTCTTTGGTTGGGCCATGCGTGCATCCAAGCACATCACGGTCGACAGGGACGATCATTTGAACGCATTGACGAGTCTGCGCGTAGCAAGAGA
Source organism: uncultured Syntrophobacteraceae bacterium (assembly GCA_964410485.1). GTDB lineage: Bacteria > Desulfobacterota > Binatia > UBA9968 > UBA9968 > CAYPHJ01. Next base: position 61,626 of record CAYPHJ010000013.1, on the reverse strand, counting down.
GAGAATTGAGGCAGGGATCTCCATCGTGATCTTTCCCGAAGGACGGCGTAGCACCAGCGGGAGCTTGCTGCCGTTCAAAAAAGGGGGCTTTTTACTCGCCGTCAAGGCGGGCGTTTCGGTTGTTCCGGTCACGATCAACGGCAGCGGCAAACTGCTGCCTGTCGGGGCGTGGCGACTGAGGCGCGGCACAGTCGAGGTCGTTGTTGGGGAGCCGCTACCTGTGGACGCCTATCGCCCCGGACAGCTCCGGCCGCTGATTGACCGCGTGCGATCGGAAATCGAAAAAAACTTACGCGAGCGTTCTAGTGCCGTGCGGCAACTTTCGGCGGTGAAGCCAACCAGCAATTGATGCTCCCCTGAGAAAAGGACACGATCACATTATGGAATCAATAAGAATTATTCCCCTCGGGGGACTTGGAGAGTTCGGCCTCAATATGATGCTGGTCGAATACGGCGATGCAGCCATTGCCATCGATTGCGGCGTGATGTTTCCCGGGGCTGATTTGCTGGGGATTGATCTCGTTATTCCCGACGTTAGTTACCTTTTGGAAAACAAGAACAAACTCAAAGCCATTGTTTTGACGCATGCCCATGAGGACCACATCGGCGCGCTCCCCTATATCCTCAGGCATTTCGATGTTCCAATCTTCGGAACACGGTTGACGCTCGGTTTGTTGAAGAACAGACTGCAAGAGCACGACCTTGATGACACAACGGACGTTCGCGAAGTGACCGCTGGCCGGCGTTGGGAGATCGGTCCCTTCGCCGTGGAAGGGATTCGTGTCACCCATAGTCTTATGGACTGTCTCGCGTTAGCCATTGAAACACCTCTCGGAACGATCATCCACACCGGTGACTTCAAGATCGACAATACGCCTGTGGAAGGCGAGATGTTCGATTTTCAACGATTCGCCGCATACGGCGAGAAAGGGGTGCTCCTGTTGCTTTCGGATTCGACCAATGTCGAGCGCTCTGGTTACACACATTCCGAGCGAGAAGTAGGGAAGAATCTCGAGACGATTTTCAGCCACAGCTCGGGCAAGGTGCTCGTGTCAACCTTCTCATCCAGCATTCCCAGGCTTCAGCAGGTGATCGATATTTCCGAGAGCTATGGCCGGCGTGTGGTAATGAGCGGACGCAGCATGATCAGAAACGGGCAGGTCGCCTCTGAACTGGGATATCTCCATCTGCCGCGCGGCTTTATGACGGAAAATGAGCGCTGGCAGGATCTTGCCGCTAATCGCTTGACTCTCTTGACTACCGGCAGCCAGGGAGAGCCCCTATCGGTCCTTTACCGCGTCGCATTGAATGACCACAAGTCCATCAAGATAGAGCCGGGTGACACGGTCATCCTGTCGTCGAAATTCATTCCTGGAAATGAAAAGACTATTTCCAATCTCATTAACCATCTCTATCGGCGCGGTGCCGAGGTCCATTATGAAAAGGTTTCGGAGATTCACGTCTCCGGGCATGCTAGCCAAGAAGAACTCAAAACCATGCTTCAACTCACCCGGCCGCGTTACTTTGTGCCGATTCACGGCGAATACCGCCACCTCGTGAGGCATCGCCGTCTCGCTCAGGAGGTCGGCGTATTGGAGCAAAATTGCTTTATCCTCGAGGACGGCGATGTGTTGGAACTCAACGGTCATGGAGCCAGGAAGCTGACTCCTGTAGAGGCAGGCAGAGTATTTGTCGATGGCAAAGGCATCGGCGATGTGGGTGACCTGGTAGTTCGCGACCGACGCCACTTATCGGAAGGCGGTATCATTCTGGCTGTAATGGCAATTCACCAGCAGACGGGCGAGTTAGTGGCTGGACCGGACCTGATTTCGCGCGGCTTGATGCGGGACCAAGAGGGCGAAGAAATTCTGGAGCAGGCAAGGAAAATGACTTTGGAAACCCTCGCTTCCATGAATCGGGAAACGCGCGCCGACCCGGCGGAGCTTCAAGAGCAAGTGAGAATAGCATTGCGTCGCTACTTTAGGAAGCGCTTTGAGCGCCACCCTGTCGTCATCCCCTACATCATCGAAACCTGAGGTTGATCGCACATCATGGAAAAAGGGCGGCTGAACCGCGAAATCTGGGGCGTGGTAATCTGCCTTGCCGCGCTCTTGATAACCATAAGTCTGCTCACCTATGACCCGCGTGATCGTTCATTCAACACGCCTTCAGGGGCCATGGACACGCAAAACTGGGGCGGGTTTGTGGGTGCGTATCTGGCGGACATCTTGCTTCAGGGGTTGGGCTTGTCGGCCTATCTTCTGCCGGTATTTCTCGCCGTCTATGCCGTCCAGTTGTTTCGGGCTCATTACAGCAGGCTCTCCTGGAGCAGGACTCTTGGATGCGGCCTATTGCTGATCAGCCTTGCCGTGATCCTAAGCCTGGTGATCGACTCGGAAAAAGCCAGCGAGGCAGGAGGAATTCTCGGTGGTTTTTTAAAAGAAACCCTTCTGGTGCCTTGGTTTGGCCGCATCAGCGCCGCTTTGATTGCCGTCGCGACGCTTGTTTCCGCAATCATGCTTTTGACGCAGAACTCGCTTCTCGACGTTGTTAACCGGGCTGTGAAAGCATCGGCTGCAATGAAAAATTCCGTGATTCCGGCTTTACGCCAACGGCTCAAGCAGGTCCGCGACAGAAGGGAAAAAAACAAGGGCGAGAACATGAAAAAAGAGCGGCGGGATTATGTGCCGCCGCCGATTGTCTTGAAAGAAGAAGTCAAGGACGAGCCGCCCAGAAAGTCCAAAAAGCCCCCTCCTCCCCAGGAACAATTCGACCTGCCTCAAGTCGGCGACAGTTATAAGCTGTCTTCTGACGGTTATAAGCTGCCTTCTCTTGAGCTTTTGGATCCCCCGGATGGCCAGCAGTTCAAGATCGACAAGGAAAGCCTCGAGGCCAACTCACTAATACTACAAAACAAACTCGCAGATTTTGGCGTTTCCGGGGAAGTGGTGGCCGTGCGCCCCGGGCCGGTTATCACAATGTACGAATTCAAGCCAGCAGCGGGCGTCAAAGTGCGTCGTATTGTGACCCTAGCAGATGATCTGGCAATGGCGCTCAGAGCCGTGAGTGTTCGCATACTGGCACCCATTCCCGGAGAGTCGGTGGTTGGCATCGAGATTCCTAATCCCAGGCGGGAGACGGTATTCCTGAGGGAGCTGATCCAGAGCCAAGCTTACCAGAATGGAGATTCCAAGCTCACGCTGGCTTTGGGTAAGGACATCGGCGGCGCACCGTTTGTCGCCGATCTTTCGCGAATGCCGCATTTGCTCGTGGCGGGCGCCACGGGCACGGGCAAATCCGTGTCGATTAATGCAATGATTTTGAGCATTCTTTTCAAATCGACGCCGCAAGACGTCCAATTCATCATGATCGATCCCAAAATGCTCGAGCTCACGGTTTATGAGGAGAGCCCGCATCTGATAGTGCCGGTTGTGACGGACCCCAAAAAGGCAGCCATGGCGCTCTTTTGGGCCATGGACGAAATGGATCGCCGGTATCGGCTGATGAAAGAAAAAGGGGTCCGCAACGTCGACAACTACAACCGTATGCTCGAGCGGGAATCGAGCAATAAAAAGCAGGTGATCGAGCTGACGGAATCGGAGCTGGGTGAAAACAGCGTGGAATCCGGATCTGATCCGGACAAAGAAGCGCCACTAGTACACGGTCCGCTACCGCGGATCGTCATTATCATTGATGAACTCGCCGACCTCATGATTTCTGTCGGCCGAGATATCGAGGAATATATCACTCGCCTTGCACAAAAGGCACGCGCAGCCGGCATTCATCTCATCCTCGCCACCCAGCGGCCTTCCGTTGACGTTATTACAGGGCTTATCAAGGCCAACTTTCCGGCGCGGATTTCTTTTCAAGTCACCTCGCGCGTCGATTCCCGCACCATTCTCGACTCCATGGGAGCGGAAAAACTTTTGGGAAGCGGCGATCTCCTGTATCTGCCGCCCGGGACTGCAAGGTTGACGCGCATTCACGGCGCCTTTGTCTCGGACCATGAAGTGCGCCGGGTCATGAACTTCATCAAAGCGCAGGCCAAACCACATTATCGCCCGGAAGTCTTTGAGGCCAAAAAGGAAGTCGAAGCCGCGGCAATGGATGAGGAGTATGACGAAATGTACGATCAGGCCGTTGCTTTGGTGACCGAAAGCCAGCAAGCCTCGATCTCTATGATTCAGCGAAGATTGCGGGTAGGATACAACAGAGCCGCCCGAATGATCGAACAGATGGAACGCGACGGTGTTGTTGGTCCGGCGGATGGCGCCAAGCCGCGGGAAGTTTATGCAAGAAAGTTGGAAGCCTGAGATGCAAACGGCAAAACTGCTCGGCTTGTTGTTGGCGCTTCTGTTTTTCGGCGCCACGGCATTGGCCGCCGAAAAGAGCGCCGAATCAATCGTCGACAGCCTGCAGAAAAACTATGACGCGACGGTTGATTTTACCGCAGAATTTCGCCAAGAGACCGAGGTCAAGGCACTTAAGCGTTACCTCAAGGCGTGGGGGACATTGTATTTTATGCGGCCGGGCAAGATGCTCTGGCGCTACGAGGAGCCGCAGGGGCAATTCGTGGTAACCGATCAGAAGCATCTTTACTTCTTTCAAACGGAGCAAAACCAGATTATCAAGACCCCGTTGAAGGCTGCCTTCCGCTCCGATATTCCACTGTCGTTTCTGCTCGGCATCGGGAGCCTGAAAAAAGACTTCAGTGCCACGTTGAAAGCGACCGAAGAGGATCATTACGTCCTGCAGCTCCAACCGAAAAGCGATCCAGGTGGCTTTAGCGAGATCCTCCTCGGGGTAGGGAAAAAATCGTACGATATATTGTGGGCAAGCGTCCGCGATGCTTCCGGCAATCTCACCACCCTTCGCTTCGCGGAGATGCGGAAAGGGGTCGGACTTAACGACAGCCTGTTTCGCGTACAAATACCCGATGGAGTCGACGTCGTGGAGTTGGGCCAGTGAACACCCCGGCACAGAAATTTTGTATCGTTAGCCTGGGTTGTGCCCGCAACCTCGTGGACTCGGAAGTCATGGCCGGCATACTGAGGCGGCATGATTATTTGATGGTCGACGATCCCGCCGATGCCGAAGTTGTCCTGGTAAATACCTGCAGCTTTATCGACGCCGCCAAAATCGAATCCATTGACACGATCCTCGACATCAGCCGCCTCAAGCAAGAAGGAACCTTGCGCAAACTCGTAGTCGCCGGCTGCCTATCCCAGCGTTACCCAAACGAGCTTGGTCGCGAGCTTCCGGAAGTGGATCTTTTTATCGGTACCGGGGAGGTGCCCCGAATCGTCGAAATTCTCAAGCAAAACGAGTCCGAGGATCGCAGACAATACGTCGGGCTTCCCAGGTACCTGTACGATCACACGGCTCCGCGTGTGCGCACCACCCCTTCGCACACGGCTTTCCTGAAGATCTCTGAGGGTTGCCACCATAAGTGCGCTTTCTGCATAATTCCGCAGCTGCGCGGGCCGCATCGCAGCCGTGCCATCGATTCGGTAGTAGAGGAAGCGCGTCAACTGGCAGCTACGGGGGTGAAAGAAATTAACCTGATTGCGCAGGATTTAACCGCATACGGTAGAGAACGCAAGGATGGAACGACACTGTTCTCCCTGCTCCACGAGTTGGCTCAAGTCCCTGGAATAGCCTGGATCAGACTCCTTTACGCTTACCCCAACTACCTCGATGCCGCCCTACTTCGGCTGATTGCCGAAAACGATAAGGTTTGCAACTACATTGATATTCCTTTTCAACACATCAATACGAAGGTCTTGAGGGCAATGCGCCGCGGCAAGAGCGGACGCGCGGTTCGAGAGGCCGTTTATAAACTGAGGCGGGCCATACCCGGACTAACGCTCCGCACATCGCTGATTGTAGGTTTTCCCGGAGAAACCGATGACGAGTTTAAGCAACTCCTGGACTTCGTTGAAGAAACGGAGTTCGAACGGCTCGGGGTTTTTAAATACTCGGACGAAGAAGGTACAAGTGCCGCACTGTTAGGAGACAAGATTTCCGCCGACGAAATCGAAAGGCGATGGCAGGAGATCATGGACCTGCAAACGCTGATTTCCCGAAAGAAAAATGTGGCCTTGATTGGGACTACCACGCGCGTTATTATTGACGGCGTTGATCGGGAGTCCGGGAAGCTTACCGGGCGGACCCAAGGACACGCTCCAGAGGTAGATGGCTTGGTTTACATTGAACATAACACAAACCCAAACGGAGGCAGTAACCTAGATATACAGTCGGGGGACATGATCGACGTCATCATAACTGATGCCATGGATTACGATTTAATAGGTGAGACACTCAATGCCTAAAACTGATCCTGAAAAAGAAAAGAAGATGCGCAGGGAGTTCCTGAAAGAAGCTACGGAGACCTTGTTGGACATGAAAAAGCAGCTAATGAAGGAAATTCAAGGTCGCGTTAAAGGAGCAACCGAAGGCAACAAGGACGACGGTCGGGATACCTACGACCTGGCCAGCGATGAACGAGATCGTGAGATAAACTTTATCTTGAACGATCGCGAGCGTGACAAGCTCCATGCTATCGACGAGGCCCTTCTCCGCATCAAGGAGAAAACCTACGGCATCTGCGAGAGTTGTGAAGGCGAAATTCAGCTAGGGCGCCTGAAAGTCCTGCCTTTTACGCGGCTCTGCGTCAGATGCCAAGAGGAAAATGAGAAGGAAAGCAAACGCCAAAAGACACTGGAGGATGAACGCGCCTATCGTAAGCTCGTCATCAATGATTTCGAAGAAGAAGGCTTCTAACCAGTATCGCCAAAAATCTGCCCTGGCCCCGTTGTCAAAAGCGGGGCTGTGACTTGAAATTCCAACTATACTTGTGAAACAAAGGGGCGGCTGCATGAGTAGCCGCCCCTTTTGTTTAAAATAGCTTGGCTGTTGGGCGGATTAGTTGCCGCCCTTGGCAGGCGTGAACTCAATGCTTGTCAGATAATTTCTATCGCCTTTTTTGATGTACTGCACAGAGGCGGACGATCCGAGACCGATGTCGGCCATCCTGGCTTTGCTCGGCCGGAGTGCCGTGACTTTTGTTTTCTGATTAAAATCAATTGTTACCAACTTGCCTTCTTTGGTAACCACGATCAGGTAGTTTTTTTCAGTGTCCAACAGTCCGATGTCTCCGGAGACTTTTTCAGCTTTCGCCTTCTCTGTCTTTTTTTCCTGGGCGAAAATCGGCGACCCTACCGAGGCCACCATTAGAGCCACCACTCCAGCCGCAACCCTCGATTTACTCTTCATGATTCATTCCTCCTGAGTCCAAAGAGATGGCACCGTCATGGGGACCAGCATCAATCCCCGCTCTTGACCGGCGTGTATTCGAGGCCGCTCGCGACGTTCTTGTCCGGCTGTTTGGTGTAGGTCACTGTGGCCGAAGAACCCAGCCCAACGTCTGAAATCTTTCCCGAGGTCGGCGTGATCTTGGTGATTTTTGTCTTCTGATCGAAATCCAGCGTAATCAGTTTGCCTTCCTTGGTGACAAGGATCATGTAGTTCTTGTCGAGATCAAGGAGTCCAACATCACCCCGAGCTTTTTCGACCTTTGCTTTTGCCGGAACCTTTTCAGCAACCGCCTTTACGTCGGGAGCTTTGACTGCCGGAGCCGGCGCGACCGGCTTGGCCGGCATCTCATCCTTTACCGAACATGACGATAGCGTGAAAAGCATATAGATCAAAACGGCTCCCGTTGCCGCTAAAGCGTGCTTCATCTTGCCTCCTAAAACTGGCTGAGTTTTTGCGGATTTAGGCCGTTACTTACCGTGAACAAAGCATTTATCTCAATACGCTTTATGTTGTATTTTGGCCGGTTAGATTTTTGCTGCTATGCCTGCGCTAAGTCGTAAGTCCTAGCAGGTTGCTGAAAAAAGATTAGGAATGCTTCGAGAAACCTCAGCATGAACGGAAAATCATCAACAATATCAGCTCCCCTCCGTTCGTCCTGAGACCCGTCGAAGGACTCCGAGAGGGTTTTTCAGCAACCGTCTAGTGCGGATTATTCACGGTGGGAGTCATCGAGAGGTGAGCCCTCCAGAGCGAAGGCAACAGGCCTGTGCCTTGGAGCGGTCTGCAAGCTGAATTTATGGAGCAAACGCCTGGGGAAATGCGAGCGGCGAGCCAAGCACCGCCACACGGCATTGAAGCTGTTCGTCTCTATGCCTTGGCTCCTCCAGGCTTACCCCTGGATGACACACTGTGGTAGGTTTTCCTCTGACCGTGAATAATCCAGGCTAGGAATTCGACAGCGCTCCCAGCACCCGGTGGCATGTTGGCGGCGTTTCGTATATTTTACCGCCAGATTACACCCGAAGAGGGATACGAGCATGATACCGATTAAAGTCGTAATTGCCGATGACCATACCCTTTTTCGCGAAGGAATCAGGAGAATCCTTTCGCTTGAAAAAGACATCCTGATCGTCGGTGAAGCTGCGCGAGGGGACGAAGTTATCAAAGTCATAGAACGCACCAAGCCTGATGTCTTACTCCTGGATTTAAAGATGCCGAAAGGTGACCTGGTTCAGACGCTCCTCGAGGTGAGAGAGAAAAGCCCTTCAACGAAAGTGGTGGTTCTGACCGCCTATTCCGAAGAAGAAAACATCTTGAACGCCGCTAAAGGAGGCGGGAGAGGGTACCTGCTCAAAGGGGTTGATTTTCCCACCTTGCTCCAGGCAATCAAAACCGTGCACAAGGGAGGGTTATGGATCGACAAGGAACTGCCGGCGGCGGAGGTATTTGAAGAGATTGCAAATGCCCAGATGCACACGTCCGTCGAGACCAGCACCAACGAGGCGGTGAGCACACTCACGAAGAGAGAACTGGAGATCCTGAGACTAGTGGCCGAGGGACTCACAAACGAAGAAATCGGAAAAAAAATATTTATCAGCGAAAAGACGGTTAAAACACACTTGACGAATATCTTCGACAAGCTGAAGGTCAACAATCGGTTCAAAGCGGCCCTTCTCATTATGGGACATTCCGAGGTCGCGGAATCTGCTGCAAGCGCGGGGAGACGCAGCTAGTGAGTTCTGCTGACCGGCGCGCTCATTGAATCGCGTTGGCTTCGTGGGTAGAACATGACGCCGGAACATCAGTGGCTTCTGCAAAAGGAACGGATTCTTGCATGGCTTCGCTTGGCTTTTGCCGTCGCAGCCATTGCTATTATTCAGTTAAACCCCGTACGAGTCGCTCGCCACCCACTGCTTTCTTCGATCGCTCTCGGCTCATTCCTGATTTACAGCCTCGCGATGCTCTACGTGGCAGGAAACTTAAAGTCCGGGTCGAAAAAGATCGGCCTTATCGCCAGTTGTCTCGACCTGCTCGGGGTTTCGGTTATTGTCTTCTCCACCGGCGGCGCGTCAACGCCGTTCTTCGCCTATTATTTCTTTCCCATCATCACCGCGAGTTTCCGCTACGGTATCAAGGGGGCGATGAGCGCCGGAGTGGCGGGAGTCGTTATTTACGGCTACATTCGATTTTATTTTGTTTGGGACGAATTTCTCGGCATCGATCGTTTCGCCGTGCGAAGTATCTACCTCATGGTGCTCGCCTACATGTTCGGGTTGCTCAGTGAATTCGAAACCAAGCAAAACCAAAAATTATTGGCGCTTTCGAAAACGGCGGGCGAACTCGCCGCGCACGAGGAACGCCGAAGAATTTCTCAAGAACTTCACGACGGCTTATTGCAATCGCTTGCCACGCATATTGTCAGGCTCGAAACCTGCAGGCGGCAATTTCCCGAGTTGCCCGTTGAACTGGCGGGCGAGTTGAGATCCATCGAGAATGATACGCGCACGACCATGAAGACCATCCGGCAATTTCTCGCCGGCAAGGACACTCAACCTTTTCCGCCGGGAATGCTGATCGAGAAACTTAAAGACGATCTCACTTTCCTCCGTGACGGGCTCGGGCTGCGGGTCATTTTGGAGACCGAACCAGAGAGTCTGAACCTACCCGATAACGTTGAGCGCGAGGTCTACTACGTTATTCGAGAAGGTTTAATGAATATCAGCCGCCATTCCCATGCCTCCAGAGCGGAATTGTCTCTCAAACAAGAGGGTGAAACGATCCGTGGCACTTTGAATGACGACGGAGTCGGCCTCAATGCCGCTGCTGCAAACAATGGCAGCGGGTTGGGGCTTCAAACAATGAAGGAAAGAGTTAAAAGGCTGGGGGGGGAATTCTTGATCGATTCTGCTCCCGGAGAAGGAACGAAGATTTCCTTTGCCCTACCGCTTGCCCAAACCGCGACTTACCCGGCATAATCGGCGGGCGTTTCTAATTGCCACCTTTTTTCGCAATGTACTCGATAGCAGTCAAATAGTTCTTGTCGCCCTTTTTGGTGTACTGGACCGAAGCCGCGGAGCCAAGGCCAATGTCGGACATTTTGGCTTTACTGGGTCTAAGGGCAGTAACTTTAGTTTTGCTGTTGAAATCGATCGTAACCAGCTTGCCTTCTTTCGTCACTATGATCATATAGTTTTTCTCGATATCCACTAGCCCAATGTCACCAGAGACCTTCTCTGCTTTCGATTTCTTTTCTTGGGCGAGCACAGGCCAAGCCAAAGAGGTCGCCACGAAAGCAACAAGGAGAGCAAGAAATTTCAATTGTATTGTGATCATCTATCCCCCCTTTAGGATCGTCACGCCGTACTACTTTTTCGTTTTGTATTCCACGCTGGTTGCAACGTTTTTGTTGTTTTGATTGACATAGGTCACAGTGGCCGATTCACCCAAACCAATGTCTGCCATCTTGGAAGGGGTGGGAGTCACCTTCGTAATTTTGGTTTTCTCATCGAAATCCAGCGTGACCAGCTTTCCTTCCTTGGTGACAAGGATCATGTAGTTTTTTTCCAAATCCAAAAGTCCGACATCGCCCTTGGCTTTGTCCACTTTGGCTTTCGCCGGAGCTTTTTGCGCTATGGCCGGCTGGGCCAGTGTCGGCGGCGGGGTTGCCACTTTTTCTTCCTGAAACGCACAGGACGATAAGGAAAAAATCATCCATACCAACACCGCCACAGTGACAACGTAGAAACGCTTCATACCTTCCTCCACGCAATTACATCTTTAGACCGACGTATAAAGGGTCTCATAATAGTGACTGCATTCTTTTTGAAAATCCCTCCTAACCTCCCTTTGCCAAAGGGAGGATTTTCCCCTCTTTGGAAAAATTTGGAAAAGAGGGGTTAGGGGAGATTTTGAGGGCGCAATGTCAATTCAATTTTGCGACCCTTTATAAGACTAACGTCCTATACGTTAGCGGTGAATTGCTTGTCAAGCAGAAAAGCAGCACATCGAGTGTAGCGCGGGCCACCAGTCCTTCCTGGCTGCAACCGTAGACGAGCGGTAGTTTACCGTTTGCCCTCTGATAGCTTTTGGTTTCCGCATGATCACAAATCGGGTGGAATGGCTTTCCGACTCGAGCCCGTGTTCCAGAATATACCTGCCTAAGGTCGTACATCCACGCGCTCGGAAGTGCGCGTCGTGGGCGGCTGTGCCCGCGTTCTTCAGGGCTCGTCCTGGATGTCCAATGTGTACTGACATGTGCACTGCGTTATAACTCCGCTTGTTTTCGTAGGCGCGCCAAGCTGAGCTTGTGGTTGAAACACCCGTCCGCTAGACTCCTTTGACAATGCTCGCCAAACGCATCATTCCGTGTCTGGACGTGAAGGCTGGACGGGTTGTCAAAGGGGTCAATTTTGTCGACCTCCGGGACGCTGGTGACCCCGTTGAAACAGCGCGAGTGTACGATCGCGAAGGCGCGGACGAATTGTGTTTTCTCGATATCACGGCTTCACATGAGAACCGTGAAATCATTATCGACGTCGTCGAGCGAACCGCTGATCAGGTCTTTATGCCGTTGACGGTGGGTGGCGGGATTAACAAGCTGGAGGATATCCGCAGGCTTCTCAGAGCCGGAGCCGACAAGGTGTCCATCAATACGGCGGCGGTTGACCGGCCTGACTTTGTCAGAGAGGCAGCAGAGAGATTTGGTAGCCAATGCATCGTCATTGCCATAGACGCCAAGCGAGTCAATGGTTACTGGCAGGTTTTCACCCACGGCGGCAGAAATCCTACAGGGGTCGACGCGGGAGAGTGGGCTGAGAGAATGGAACGTTATGGAGCCGGCGAGATTCTCCTTACGAGTATGGACCGCGACGGCACCAAAGCGGGCTATGACCTCGAACTGACACGCATGATTTCTGAACGCGTGAGTATCCCCGTCATTGCATCAGGCGGCGTCGGGAACCTCGAGCACATCTACCAGGGCCTCACTGAAGGCAAGGCAAGCGCTGCGCTTGCCGCGTCGATCTTTCACTATGGCGAATACGCCATCGCGGAATGTAAACGCTATCTGCGCGAGCGAGGCATCCCGGTAAGAATGAGATGAGCCGGAGCACCCACGCCACCGCTTGAATTGCTCCTATGAAAATTGGGGTTGAAGGCTTGCCCGTCTGTCGCTGGGAGCCATTATCGCAATGTCATTCTGAGGAGCGCAGCGACGAAGGATCTGCTTGTTCTCGGCTTCGAATGGGTCAAAGCCAAAAGCAGATCCTTCACTTTGTTCAGGATGACAGTCGTGAGGCTACTTTGATCGTGTGTGGCGAGCGTAAGATCATGAAACACTTCAGTCACGCTATTTGCATGAGCCAAAGTCCCAATCATCGTGCGCTTCCCACCGCCGCGCGCTTGCGCGGCGGATCGTAAAACGGAAGTTTTGCAACTGTAGCGCCCGTTGTTTTGTGCTTGTACTCCACCGTGACTTCCAGGTCGAGTTGGGTTCCGAGCTGGTTAAAATCACTGCCTACCGTAGCAAGCGCGATATATTTTTTGAGCACCGGTGACCAAGCACCCGTGGTGGCGTACCCTACCTGCCGCTCGCCATGGTAGACGGGCACCCCGCCACGCCAGGCCGTGAGAGGAATTTGGGGCGGCAGTCCAACTGCCTGGTAGAGTTGCTCGAAATCCCGCAGATCGATCTCCAGCCCGACAATCTGTCGCCCCGGACCGCGCCCATTTTCGTCGCGCAACGCTTTGCTGCCCACGAAATAGTCTTTTTTCAAGTCTACGGTCCAGCCGAGGCTAATCTCAAAGGGCGAGTACTTCTGCGATGGGATCAGCGCCTTTTCAGAACTGATATAGTCAACCTCCAAGAGTATGAATCCTGCTTCGAGCCGAGCAATATCGAGGGCCAACATACCGGCAGGCTTGATGCCAAAGACATTACCAGCCTCCATCAGTATATCCCAAACCTCCCCTGCACGTTGGGCCGGGAGCCAAAGCTCGTACCCGAGATCGCCCGTGTAACCGGTGCGTGAGACAATAACCGGAATGTTTTGAATCGTGCCGGATGCCAGCCGAAAGAATCTGAGCTTTGCCAACTCCGCATCCACTACCCGCTCCAGAATCTTAAACGAGCTGGGACCCTGAACAGCCAGCGCTGCAATCTGTTCAGAGACGTCCTGGAGCTTTACATCCAAGCCGACCGAGTTCAGATGCAACCAGCGCAGGCTGGGCTCGGCCAAATTAAAGCGAAAATGATCCTCCGCGAGACGAAACACCGTGCCATCCTGAATGACCTTTCCTTCATCATCGCAGAGGCAGGTATAAAGCGCTTGGCCGACGGCGCATTTCGACGCTTCACGGGTAATGACGCGATCGACAAGCTTCAATGCATCCCTTCCGCTTACTTCATATTTGTAAAGCGGCGAGACATCGATAACGGCGGCTGAGTTTCTGATAGCATGGTATTCATAATCGTGGAGGAGGTCGTAAGAGCTGGCAACGAAGTACCCCGACCAGACACGCCAGTTTTGGCTTTGTGACAAAATCGATGTCCGCGAGTAAAAGGGAGTTCCAACAGGCATGACTGTCCTATCTGTGTCTCGTTGACTTGCTGCACAAAATTACCAAAAATGACCTTTTAAGCAATCCGCCATGGCCAATTATGATGCAATAGTGATCGGTGGCGGCCATAACGGCCTTACTAGCGCCGCTTACCTGGCCAAAGCCGGCAAAAAGGTTTTGGTCCTGGAACGGCGCCACGTGCTGGGGGGCGCCGCGGTGACCGAGGAAATCTATCCCGGCTTCAAATATTCCGTTTGCTCATACGTCGTAAGCCTCTTCCGCCCGGAGATTCTGCGCGAGCTGGAACTTTCGAAATACGATCTTGAAATTATTCCGCTCGACAGCACCTTCAGTCCGCTGCCTGATGGGAATTATCTCGCTCGCTGGGGTGATCATGCAAAAACGCGCCGGGAAATTGCGCGTCATTCCATCAGGGATGCGGAGGCATACGAACAGTTCGGCCAGCTCATGCTTCAGATGGCGCTGGCCATCAAGCCGCTCCTCGCTCTTGTCCCACCCCGGCCGGCATCCTTGAACCCGCGCGAGCTTTTTGGGCTTGGCCGCTTCGGTAACCATTTTCGCAAGCTTGGCGATAAGCTTCTCTATGACCTGACTAAACTCATGACCATGAGTTCGGCGGACTACCTGGATGAGTGGTTCGAGACAGAGGTGCTGAAGGCCACCATGTCGGCAAGCGGCATCATTGGAACCTTTATGGGACCGCGCTCGCCCGGCACGGCATACGTGCTGCTGCACCATTACATGGGTGAACTGGACGGCTCGTTTCGGTCCTGGGGGTTTGCTCGCGGCGGGATGGGCAGCATCAGTCGTGTCATCGCAGATGCAGCGCACCATTTCGGCGCGGAAATCAGGACCCGGGCGGCCGTCGATCACGTGCTGGTGAAAAACGGCCGCGCCCATGGCGTGGTTCTCGCGTCCGGGGAAGAGGTCGACGCCAGAGTGATCGTTTCGAGCGTGGACCCCAAGCGAACTTTCCTCAAAATGATCGATGCGCGGCAACTGCCCGCCGATTTTGTCCACCAGATCCGGAACTTCAAAATCCGAGGCTCTTCAGGAAAGGTCAATCTCGCATTGGATGCGCTGCCGAATTTTACCGCTCTCCCGGGCAACGGGCCTCATCTGGCCGGGGCCATTTCGATTAGCCCGAGCGTGGAGTATCTCGAGCGCGCGTACGATGATGCAAAATATGGCAATTACTCGCGCCGGCCCTACCTCGACATCATTATTCCATCCATGCTCGATCCTTCGATGGCACCACCCGGAAAACATGTGATGTCGATCTTCGTACAATACGCGCCCTACCACTTGAAAGACGGCGAGTGGCCCGCCAGACGCGAAGAGTTTGGCGATAATGTGATCGATACGTTGAGCGAGTACGCTCCCAATCTCAAAGGCATCATTCTACACCGCCAGGTCGTGACACCGTGGGACTTGGAACAAGAGTTCGGTTTGACCGAGGGCAATATCTTCCAGGGTGAGCTGACGTTGGATCAATTATTTTTTCTCCGTCCGGTTGCCGGTTGGGGGCAGTATCGAACGCCCATCAAAAACTTGTACATGTGCGGTGCCGGCACGCACCCGGGCGGCGGCGTCATGGCGGCTTCTGGACGCTTGGCGGCCCGAGAGATCCTGAAAGACTGGCGCCTGCGAGTGAGATAGCGCTCACACAGCGCAGTCCCGCTGCCTTAAACTCGTGCACGACTCGTCCACATACCGGCAGAGCCGACGCTCGCACGGCGTCTCTGTGTTGCACCCCCTCCATTGCCCTTTTCTCAAACTTCCAACCGCGTACTCCGAACGTTTAAAGAAGAGCATGGGGGGAGCAGGGGGCGGCGAACCGCCCCTTGTTCCTTGTAGGGGGCTTTAATGCTTTCGGTTCAACATCGAACGTTGAACGTCCAACGTGAACGATACCTAGCGGGGGTTGGAGGTGAGGTGGTAGACGAGTTTAGTGACCATCGCGCGCGGGACCCATGCCTCGCCGGCATGGACGGCGCTCACTGCTTTCAAAAGAAATGCGGAAACGACGTTGTTTTCAACATATCCGAACGCGCCCTGAGACAGTGCGTCCACGAGCTGTCGTTCGCACGGAGCATCGGTCAATAGAATGACTTTGGTTTGGGGGCTTTTTCGACGAACGGTGGAAAGGAGCAGAGGCCCCCACTTTTTGATCAGGCTCAGGTCGAGTAGAAGAATGCGTGGTGTCGCAACCGTCGATGCGGCGATAACCTCAAACGCCTCTTTTGCCACACCTACGACCTGAATTGCGGTTTGTGACTTTAGCAGGTTCAAACAGCAGTTCCGCCGCCCTTCATCCCGATCAGCTATGACAATAGTTATGGAAGACACAGTCCACCACCGTCTGCTAGATTGAACCAGGCAGTACGACAAACCAGGCCTTGCCGTCAATTGGACAATAGCCCGGCCCGACCTTTGTCTAGCTCAGGTTGTTGTGGTGAAGGAGGCTTCGGTTGTTTGTTGAGATAGAGGGCAAGTTGCAGCCTGTCCGATACCCCAAGTTTGCGATAGATCGTTGTCAGATGAGCCTTGACGGTCTTCTCACTGATGCTCAGACGGTTCGAAATCTCTTTGTTACGGTCACCACAGGCGATCAGATTGGCGACTTCATATTCCCGAAGGCTTAAACAATCGAGCGATTGCTGCAAAGTGGATGCAGCAACGCTTCTTACCAGCGCGGCTCTTCTATTTTTCGCGGTGAGAGCAATCAGGTCCCCCAACAGAGCGGCTGTGAGCCGACGCCCAATCCAGATTTCTCCAGCTTGAACAGCCTGCACGGCGCGTTTCAAAAGAGGGCCTGAAAGGTTCTTGTGGCAGTAGCCCTTGGCCCCGGCTTTGATTGCCACGGTTCCCTCAGCCTGATCTGGGCCTGACGTAAGGACGAGAATGCGGGTGGAGGGACTCGCCCGCAGAATAGCAGATAATCGCCTTGTATCGGCGAATTGACCTTGATCGACATCGAGGAGGAGAACTGCGGGCTTGAGCGCCTCCAGAGATTTTGCCAGTGCCGCTCGGTCGGTGACTTCGTAACTAATAAAGCTGCCTGCCAAAAATTTACGCCAGCGCTTCCGTGTTAGATCGGAACGGCTTGCAATCAAGATAGTGGCATTCTTCATGATCACCCCTGGCTACTCGAACGAAAATCTGGTTGAACTGGGGATAGATTCGACATAAGTCTAGTTTTCCGATTTGTGCCGAGCAAGACTCGTACCACCCAGAAAATCTCCGTCTTGCCTAAACTTTCCCATTGATTTACCGAAAAATCCTGTTAGCGAAATTTACAATCACAAGGAAACTTCATAGCTATCGGAATCGATGAGAGATTTTTGTAAGGTTAAATTACAGCGGCTTGAAGGTGGGATATGGCCGTATGGAGCGGATGGTATTCTGGCAAATCGTGGCGCGTGACCCCCAGGAGTTTCTCCAGCGCAAAAGATATTGTAACTTGGTAAGTTAGAACCGCCATGCACGGCGAACTACACGTTCTCGGAGGAAACACCCATGCTCGGTATCGACATCGTAAAGGACTGGGCTAAGCGAATCAAAAAGACAGTTACGCAACGCCGCGAGAGAAAGCTGGCGGAATTAGCGGAGCTGGAGAGCAGAGAGAGACAAGCTCTGGTTTCGCTGTTGACCAAGAAATTTGCCGATGCGCATGCTGATTGCGAGCAAGACGACGAACACCGGACGATGGTGGAGCTCTCGCTCAAAGAGGTCATATTCATCGAAAGCAATCTAAAAACCTGGGCGCGTCACTTTAGAGACAGACAGATATTTCAGCCCTCACCGCAAAGCCAATCAGAAGCGCATGAGAGCCGCTAGAGCTTCTGGGGACTCGACCCAGGCTCAAAAGGGCTCGCGACGCAACACTGAGGTTGAACGAATTTTTTAAAGCTTCAAACATCGACTGAAAGATAATGGGGCTCGGCGCATTTGTTACTCTGGAGGAGCATGATGAACAAACTCATCGGGCTAATCTCACCGAATTTTAGCCAGGAGACGCTGGTCGATGTCTACAAGATATTGCCGCAAGGCGTTCGCATCGAAGGACGACCCCTTGTCGTCGGAAGGTTCACTGACGACGAGTTTTACAAAGCTGAGCAGGCTTTCTCGGATTTAGTTCGCGATCTCGCTCGCAAACCACTGGACTTCCTCATGGTCACAGGAGAACTCTTTCTTTCTTACAAGGGACCCGGCTCCGATCGCCAGATCCTCGAGCTTGTCAAGCATATTACGCCCATTGCAGCTTCGACGGTGCTCACGGCAGTCGTTCGCGGATGCCGGGCGTTGGGTTTAAAACGCGTGGTCATGGCTACGCCATTTCCCGAAGACCAGGACGAGCGGCTGCTTCGCTTTCTGGCGCACGATGGCATCGAGGTTGTGGCATTTCGGGGTCTCGGCTGCCCGAATTCGCACGTGATCTGGAGTCTGGCACCCGACACCGGCTATGATTTGGCAACGGCGTTGCTGCGCGAGCATCCAGATGTCGACGGCGTCTACATGCCATGCAACAAGTGGCGCGTGATATCGGTCATCGATCGAATCGAAAACGAAAGCGGTAAACCAGTGGTCACCAACACCCAGGCATGGGTCTGGGAAGCATTGCGCGCCATGGGATTGACGAGTCCGATCCCGGGTTATGGCCGGCTCTTGAGTGACAGCCGGGCTTGACGCTTGACGAAACCGGCAATGAGTCGCGCCTTGCCTGTAAGCATCGCCGAACAGTTGCAGCATCAAGCTAACTTTTTCTACTGCCCTCCACTCTCTCTTTTAGCCTTATCGACCCGACGTTTTCACACTGCTCAATCCTGGGCTCCCGTCTAAGTTCCCAAATTTACAAGCATATCAACATGACACGAGAGAGCGCGCCCGACGGTCTGTGGGCGTGCAAATCGTTGGCCTTTTCGTTTTACTCCGCACGGGGGGAGGATCGACCGGCTGAAACAGCTCACGTCGGTTGAAAGTTTCCTGGCTCCCATCGACTTGCTGGCCAAAGGTCCTACCTATTGTCAGGTATATGCCGTTTGGTATATAGGGTTGACGCAGGTTGTCAGGTTTTCGAATTACGGAGCCGGGAGGTTTATCCATCCCCGAAAACTCCACAGTCCTGGTGAGCCAACATTATGCGAGCACGAGAAAAAATTCTTGTCGTCAGTCTTATAGTCACCGTCCTGCTCGGGACAGTAGTCACTCTGGAGTCCGCGGAACGCGGCGTAAACCTGCCACGCCCTGAATCGCTGGTCGTCGACAATCTGGCAATGGATGTCTCCGATTCACTGACTATCATCATCAACCGCATGCGCGGCGTCCTTGACGCGAGTAGCCTGTGGTACGGCGGAATCTCGCTGCTCGCATTGATGATGGTGGGTTTGGCGTTAAGGTTCGGTCGTGACGCGGAGCTCAGGTCGTTACGCTCCAAGATCAACGCCCTCGAGGAGCGACTGTCCGAGGCGGTCTCCCACAAGAAGCACGCTGAAAGATCACTCCAGACCGAACGCAACAAAAAAGAGGATCTCGCTCGAGAGAAAGACTCCGCCATCCAGGAGGTGGAAGAAACCTTCAAAAGACTCCACAGGCTGACAACCGATCTGCGGGAAAAGCAGGAGACTTTGAAAGCACGTGACGGTGAGCTCCGGACGCTGCGTTCTCAGGTCGGCAATCTCAAAGCGCAACTGGAGGATGTGACTACCGAAAACGAGCGAACGGAAAAACGGCTGAGAGAAGCGGTCAGCAAGCGGCCGGAGCCGGTACCCGACAATCAAGCAAGCAACGAGCTCGAACCCAACGTCGACGGCCCGGTCCAGCGCCTCAAAACCCAACTCATCGAGAGCCAGGAGATGCTAAAACTCCGTGACGCCGAGTTGGACACCCTCAGGTCCCAAGCCGATGCGCTGACAGGACAACTCGCCGCAATCTCGACCGCAAAAGAACGTGCGGAGAGCTTGCGCCAGAGAGATCTCGACAGAAACAGTGATCTCATTCGGGAAAAGGAACTGTCCGTCCAAAAACTGGAGAAAGACTTCAGCCAAAGGGTTCATGATCTGGAAAAGCAGCTGCAAGAAAAACAAAACCTCATCGACAGCCGCGATGTCGAACTGGAGAACGCTAGGGCCGAAACGAATGATCTAAGCCACCAACTTGCTGAAGCGTCCGCTGCCAAAGGCAAGGCCGAAAGCGCGCTACAAGAAGCGCTTACGATACAAGCGCGAATATCCGAGCGCCTGACCACGGCGAGAGAGCAGGCGGAAAGCTTGTTGCAGGAGGAAATTAAACAGAGCAACCGCTCGCTGCAGGAGAAAGAGTCGGCCCTGAGAGAGCTGGAACTGAGCTTGAGTGACCAGCTCCGTGCCCTTGAGAGCCGACTCAGTGAAAAACAAGAAGAACTGAAGAACCGGGATGACGAGATCCAAACGCTCAGAGCCGAGCTCAGTTCGCTCTCAGACCGCCTAGGTGAAACCGCATTTGCCAGAGAACGAGCCGAAAAGTTCCTCCAGGCGGAGCTGCGAAAAAATCAGGAGTTGGTGCTGGAGAAGCAGTCGGCAATTCAGGAGATCGAAGCAAACTTTGGGATTCGCCTGCGCGCCTTGGAAGAGGATCTCGATGAAAAGCAGCAGCTACTCAGCGGTCGTGACGAACAGTTGGAAGCGCTCAGGTCCGAGCTAAACGCCGCCATGGATCGCCTCGCAGGAACTGTGTCTGCCAAGGAGCAAGCGGAGAGTCTGCTCCAGGAAGAGCTTAGTAAACTGGCCGAGGAAAAGAATGCTGTCAGTCGCGAACTCGATGTTGGCCTGAAAACCATTCAGTCTCTCAAGACGGGACTGCAAACCATCCAGTCTCTAGAAAATGATCTAAACGGGAAAGTGAAGCTTTTGGAGAGCCGTGATCGGGAACTAGAGACTCTCCGGTTGGAAGCAACCGGATTAAAAGCACAAATCGACGAGTTGGAGTCCGATAATCGGCATGCGGAAAAACTGTTAGAGCAAGAGCGCTGGAAGGCACAGGAACTGGAGACGAATGGCTTGACCGTTCGCGAACTGGAGCACGAACTGACCGCGAGGCTCCATACAGTCGAAAATGAGCTGTACGAAAGCCAAAAACTTTTGACGGAGCGGAGCCGGGAGCTAACGAAACTCACGTCGGAAATGAATGCTTTCACGACTCAGATCGCGGAAACGACCGGCGTCAGAGAAGCATTGGAAATTCAGCTCGAGAACGAACGCAAAAAGAACAACCGACTCGCCGAGGAAACCGATTCCACGATACGGGCACTCGAAGAATCCCTGAGTGGGACAATCAACGCGCTGGCGATTCAGGTAAATGAAAAAGATGCACTTCTCGAGAGGCGTCAAAGAGAACTGGAAGTGCTCCGGTCTGAACTCACTGCACTGAATGAACAAGTCGTCGCGTGTCAGTCAGCCAGAGAGCAGGCGGAGCACTTGCTCCAGGAGGAGTTGAGGAGAGACAAACTGATCGTCCCGCTAAACGACACGGTTTTCACGCATCAGGAGGACAACCTTAGCGCAACGATCGAAACCCTCGAAAGCCAATTGAGCGAGAAGCAGGAAGCGTTAAGAAAACGGGACAGCCAAATCGAGAGCCTCGTCTCGGAGCTAAGAGAAAAGAAAATCCTGCTTGCCCGCGAAGAGATCGCCGACTTGCAATCCATCCGCAGGCGCAACACATGGAAACGAAGGCTCGCCAAGTTGGGCATTCCGACAAAACAAGATTGAATCGATCTAGAGGGCGCCGCCCACTTCCCACAAGTGCGGCTTACCTAGATACTCGGGGTCGACACAACATGCACGCTCGTGCGTGGGTACGCTACTGGGCTGGGCCCGCGGCCTCTTGGGTTCGATCAGCGGCTAATCCACCTGGCTTTCCAGGAATCTCTCCGCATCGATGGCCGCCATACAGCCGCTCCCCGCTGCCGTCACCGCCTGGCGGTAAACATGATCTTGAACATCGCCGCAGGCAAACACGCCTGGGATCGTGGTCTTGGTACCGTCGTGCGTCAGAATGTAGCCCGCAGGATTCAACTCCAGCTGTCCATTGAAGAGCTTCGTGTTGGGTTCATGACCAATAGCGATAAACACCCCGTCGCATTTAAACTCCTTCTCGGTCCCGGTTTTTAGATTCCTCAACCTGACTCCACTGACTCCACCGGCGCCGGGCGTCCCGTAGATCTCTTCCACGACGCTGTCCCAAATGAAAAAAATCTTTGGGTTCTTCTCGGCACGATCCTGCATAATTTTTGACGCGCGCAGTTGGTCTCTACGATGGACAACCGTGACCTTTGAGGCAAACTTGGTGAGGAAGATGGCTTCCTCCATCGCCGTATCCCCTCCTCCGACCACGACCAACTCCTTATCTCGGAAAAAAAATCCATCGCAAGTAGCGCAGGCCGAGACGCCGTACCCCATCAATACTTTTTCGGACCTCAATCCCAGCAGTTTCGCTGAGGCTCCGGTGGCGACAATTAAGGCATCGCACGTCAAAGGCTCTTGACCGACGGTAATTTGAAACGGTCGCTTGCTCAGGTTCACGTAGGTCACTTCGCCGAAGATTGTTTCGCTGCCGAAACGTTCGGCTTGTCTCTTAAAATGCTCCATCAACTCCGGCCCCTGAATCCCGTCTGGAAACCCGGGGTAGTTCTCCACATCGGTTGTGATCGTTAGCTGCCCGCCCGGTTGGGCCCCTTCTATGACCAACGGATCGAGGTTAGCGCGAGCTGCATAGATTGCGGCAGTCAAGCCTGCCGCTCCTGAGCCCATGATGATGACGCGATAATGGCTTTTCTTCGCCATGAGGTTTATGTAACATAAACCCCACCGGATGCGAAAGAAAGACGAAATATTATGAGCACATTCAGCCACTTCGACGAGCAAGGCCGGGCTAAAATGGTCGACGTCTCGGAGAAAGAGATCACTACCAGAATTGCCATTGCGCGCGGAACGGTGCGCATGCGCGCCGAGACTCTGGCGCTGATTCTAGACAAGAAAGTCGACAAGGGGGATGTTTTTTCGGTCGCGCGAGTTGCCGGAATCCTCGCTGCCAAGAAAACCCCGGACCTGATCCCCATGTGCCATCCGCTTCCGCTCACCTCTATTGAAATTGACCTCCAGCCGGGCCAAGATCCCGCCCGAGTCGACATTGAGGCCGTCGTCAGGGTTAATGCGAAAACAGGCGTTGAAATGGAAGCAATGACAGCGGTTTCGGTGGCCGGGTTGACGATCTATGATATGTGTAAGGCCGTCGATCGCGAAATGTCCATTGGTGAAATCCGCCTCGTGAGAAAAAGCGGCGGCAAGAGCGGCACGTTTGTGAGGAAAGAATAGCTTGGATGTTCGATTTGTCACCCTCGCCTCAATCCCCTCTTCTTGCGTCTTCGCCGGAAATTGCTCCGGATTTTGGTCACGACGTAGCCGCGCCAGGTTCTTTGCGGTCAAATTCTCTTCTCTCTCGGGCTCCTATGCCTGTCGGCTGGGAGGTTCATTGTGCCGCGCATCTTTTTAAAACAAGGGCGCGAGGCGCCTGTCCGGCGCGGGCATCCGTGGATCTTTTCAGGGGCCATCGAAGACGTGGAAGGCGATTCGGATCGTGCCGGCGTCGCCGATGTCCATGACTTTCGCAAGACCTGGATTGCCCGTGGAATCTTTAGCCCGAAATCCCAGATCCGGGTCCGAATACTTACCTGGGAAAATGTCCCTATCGACCGCGCTTTCTTCTTGAGCCGATTCGAGCAAGCTCTGGCTCTTCGAGTGAGATTTCTTTCCTCCGACACAAATGCTTACCGGCTCATCAATGGTGAAGGCGATTTTATTCCCGGATTGGTGATCGATCGCTATGGCGACTTTACAGTGTGTCAGTTTCTAACTTCAGGGATAGAAGCTCTTAAAGGGCCGGTGCTCGAAGCTCTTTTACAAACCGCGGGGCCAAGGGGCGTCTTTGAGCGGAGCGAGGGACGGGTGCGCAGCGAAGAAGGCCTCGAGCCTTCGATCGGCGTGTTGGCAGGAGAAGCACCGCCTGCACTCATTCACATCCGGGAGCATGGACTCACATTCGTTATTGACCCGCGACAAGGACAAAAGACAGGTTTTTTTCTCGATCAACGGGACAATCGCCGGGTCTTGTCCACCCTCGCTCAGGATGCAACGGTTCTCAACTGTTTTTCCTACAGCGGCGCGTTCTCCGTGTATGCGCTGCGCGGCGGCGCGCGCAAGGTTATTTCCCTGGACGCCTCAAAACCAGCGTTGCAACTGGCGGAAGAGAACTTAACGATCAACGGGTTCGATCCTGCGGCAACCGAGCTGCTCAAGGCGGATGCGTTCACTTACCTCAAAGAATGTGAGTCCACCTTTGATGTCATTGTTCTCGATCCTCCATCTCTGGCGCACAGGCGCACTGATGTAACGGCAGCCGTTGGCGGGTATAAATATCTCAATCTGCACGCCCTGAGGCATCTGAAGCCCGGCAGTATAATGTTGACGTTCTCCTGTTCTCAACACGTCTCACCCGACCTGTTTCAGAAAGTGGTGTTTGGCGCGGCTGTGGACGCAAGACGCATGGTCAGCGTGCTCAGAAGACTCGGTCAAGGTATCGATCACCCGGTCAGCCTGCATCACCCCGAGGGGGAATACCTGAAGGGGCTCGCGCTCCGCGTATTGGACTAATCGTCGCAATATGATAGACGGACACGCGTCGTGCTTGGTCCACGCGGCGAGGGTAACTCCAGGGGCGTGACTCCCCGCTCCGGCTCGCTGGGCTGGACCGCGACCGGCTGCTCTGAACCGGCCCTCAAAGAGGCAAGCACCATGGCTTATTACCAGACAATAAAACAGTGGCCGATCGGAGACCGGCCAAGAGAAAAGCTTCTGGAGAACGGCGCCGAATCCCTTTCCGACACGGAGCTGGTGGCCATCGTTTTGAGAACCGGCAACGCGAGTACCGGTCAAAGCGCCTTGGATCATGCTCGCATACTGCTTTCCAAGTTCGGCGGTCTTACCGGGCTTGATCAAGCGTCCGCAGGGGAACTGGGGGGTCTCAAGGGTATTGGTCCCGCAAAGATCGCTCAAATCAAGGCCTCACTGGAGATCGCGCGCCGCCTCAGCCGCAAAAAATGGGATCCAGGCCAGCCTCTGCGATCCTCTGAAGAGGTGTATCACCACTTTCGCGAGCGGCTTCAAAACGAAAAAAGGGAAATGTTTTACGTCGTTCTTTTAAACAACAAGAATAAAAAGATCCGTGATGTAAAAGTTTCAGAGGGCTCGCTGACCGCTTCGCTCGTGCATCCACGCGAAGTGTACAACCCAGTGGTTCGGGATTCCGCGGCGGCGGTGATTTTTGTTCACAATCATCCGAGCGGCGACCCGGTTCCCAGTCCCGAAGACATCGAGATCACGCGCAGGCTGAAAGAGGTGGGTGACATCATGGGTATCCGGGTGCTGGATCATGTCGTGATCGGCGGCGACCGCTACTACAGCTTCAGTGATCGCGGACTTTTATGAGCTTTTTCGTTCAGTCGGTCTCGCGTCTCGGGTGCCGCGTGTCTCGCCCTGGGAAAGGGCGAACTCGACACCTCAGGTCCCGCTGTACTCTGCCGTCTCACTCCAGCAGTATCGTTCGATTACAAAAAATGTGAGAGACATCACCCCGGCCGTACTTTTGAACTGCCATAAGAAGAAAATTGTCCCGTCGCCTGAATTTGATTGACAGAACGCAGGCTGGCGTTTATCTTTGCCGAAACACGCGCGCGGCGAAACCGCACATCCTCTTCACTCTGCCGCCGGTGAATACAGAAACAACACTCCGAAACAGTTTCCGGCAGGTCGTCTACACTATGAAACCTATTGAAATCGGCAATCGCACCCGAAAAACGTTTGGGCTGGGAAAAATACTTTTGGTTGTGCTTCTCATTCCTCTGGTCGCCGGCATCGTTTATCTGGTGCCGAAATTTGAATGGAAAGCACCGCAGATCACAATTACGCCAGATACCGATATCATAGGGCCTGCCCCCTTGCAGATTGAAGTTACTGAACAAGGCACCGGGTTGAAATCGCTTGCGGTTACTCTGGAGGCCGGCGGTTCAAAGCATAGCCTGGCAGCCGAGCAATATGTTGAGCCCGTGATGGAAAAGAAATTTAGCGTGACTCTTTCAAAGGTCGACGGGATCAAAGAAGGACCCGCCGTCTTGCGCGTCGCCGCGCGTGACCGCTCCCTGTGGAGGTTTTTTCGAGGCAATGAAAGCGTGGTCCAGAGGAATATCACCATCGACATCACCCCCCCGACTCTATCGCTCATCGCCGACGATCCGTACATCAACTTCGGCGGCTCCGGTATGATTGTCTATAACACCTCGCCTGACGCTGTGGAAACTGGAGTCAAGATCGGCGATTATTTCTTTCCGGGATACAGAGGGCAAACTAAAGATCCAAACGCGTACGTGGCGTTTTTTGCACACCCATATAACATCCCAACCGAGGAAAGGCCGTTCTTAATCGCTACCGACAAGGCCGGCAACACACGACAGATGCGGCTGGCTTACAACCTCATGAACGTCAGGTACCGCAAAAGTACGATCGAGATTCCGGATGAGTTTATTGAAAATCGCGTTGTGCCGCTCCTGAGCAACGTCGGCGCTCGTCAGGAGAGCCTGGTGGAGCAATTCCTTAGAGTCAACCGTGACTTGAGGAAGCAAAGCGAAGAGAAAATTTCGCGTGTAACTCGGAAAGGCGCAACTACCATGCTCTGGAGCGGCGCCTTTCGCCAGCTATCCAAGTCCAAGGTCGAGGCGAATTTCGCCGATGCCCGCACGTATGTTCATCAAGGGAAAGTCATCGATCAGGCCTACCACCTCGGGTTCGATTTGTCCGTTACGAAACGCTACCCGGTTGAGGCCGGGAACAGCGGTGTGATTGCTTTTGTCGGGGACCTCGGCATCTATGGCAACACTGTCGTCATAGACCATGGCCTCGGGCTCTTCACCACGTACTCTCATTTAAGCTCCACTGAAGTTAAGGCCGGCGATGATATCAAAAAGGGACAGATTATAGGCCGGACCGGAGAAACTGGATTGGCCGCCGGCGACCACCTTCACTTCGAAGTCAGACTCGCCGGGGTGCCCGTGCTGCCTCTAGAGTGGTGGGATGAAAAGTGGATCAGGGATAATATAACGATAAAATTAGACCCCTCAAGCGATAACGGAGAGCCTTCGCGCTCCCCCACCGCTCCGAAGATTAGCCGCACACGACGCCGCTAGCAGGTTCCGCGTCTCGGGTCTCGCGTCTCGGGTTACATTAGATCGGTTCGAGCTCGCTCACCTTGGCGCCGCTTGTGGTGCAAGCAATACAGTCGCAACAGCGCAGGCCAGTAACGGAAAAATCGCGATGGAAAGGATTGCCATCGGCAAGCCGTACGCGTCTGCAATGAAGCCCGCCATGATGGGAGCGATAAACGACACGCCCATGTTGACAGTGAAAATGAATGCCACGATGCTGCCCGCGAGATTTGGCGGGGCGGCTTCCATTGCAGCCGTAATAACAACCGGCCGCAATGCCCAGAGAACAATGCCCAGCAAAGCCAGGGAAATATTCAAGCGCAGCCCCGACCCGAGATACGGGACTGCCACCAGCAGCATCGCGCTGGCAAGAGAGCAAGCGATAATGAGCACCTTGCGGCCAACGCGATCAGACACCCAACCTGCAATCGTCGGAGCGGTTCCGGCAAAAAGGTACAGGCTCGACATGTACAACCCGGTTTTTGTCGCGGGAAACTTTAAATGAAGGCTCAGGTAAAGGGGCAAAAACGCGCTCACCGCCGTTTGCCCCATCGCGCGGAAGGTTGACACCACGACTAGCCCGAAAACGGTTCGGTTCGTCAGGACTTTTTCCCACAGAGAGCGCCTGTATCCCTGTGTGCGCGGCACAGCCACATGGTTTTCCGCCCCAAAAACCGCGTAGAGCCCGCCGATGATGAGACCCGGCAGCGCCCATATCTGAAGCGTAGTGCGCCAGTCGAAGAAGGCGAGCAATAGACCGATCGCCAGCGGACCGAGGACTTCGCCAAGATTTCCGCTACTGTCGTGCACCCCGATAGCAAAGGCCCGCTTATCCCGGTAACTGGCCGAGAGAATGGCCAAGGACTGCGGGTGAAAACCGCCACCACCCATACCGCTCAAACCCATAAAGAAAAGAAGAATAGCGAAAGTATGGGCCAAGCTCATTCCCAAACTGCCCACCCCCAACAGTATCAGGCACACGCCAAGCAGAACGTTACGCCGGTTTGCCAAATCGGCCAAGAAGCCCGATGGAATATTGGCAAATCCGGCCATCAGTGTCCGCGTGGATACCAGGGAACCGGCCTGGGCCATACTCAACCCAAGCGACGAAGTGATCAACGGCAACACAACCGCAATGACACCACCGAATAGGTGTTCGGTCGTATGCGCCAGCGACGTCCCCGCAAGGCGTCCCCAACGCCCCAAGGGCGTTGCCAGTGCGCGAGAGCTTTCAACTTTTGCCATATTTCGTCCCCGCAAAAGCCTGGGGGCAGCGCGGCGGAGATTACAACAAACCAGCGGGCGCGGCAACCGAACGCGCTCATCATGTGAACGCGCTCATCAGGCTCGTTAGTTGCTATTCAATTTCAATCAGTTTTTTGTGAGACAAGCGGCCGCGAAGGATCTTGACCTTTGATCTGGGAACTGAAAAGTGGCGGGCAAGAAGTTGAATCAGGGAGTCATTAGCCTTGCCGTCTTGTGCGGGCGCGTGAACGGACGCTCGGTATTCGCCGTTAGCGAGTCGAGAGACCTGTTCGCGCTTTGCCAGCGTTTTGACGTGGAGCCAAAACTTGACCGCCATGTCACGGAAGGAACGAAATGTTGCAGTACTCCAGATTCCTCTCAAGTCTCTGCGTCGGTTTTTAGCAGCGCCTCGAGGACCTTTTGATAGGACTTAAGCAAATCCGTTGAGGTGACGATACCGCACACGGCGCCGTCTTGATCAATGACAGGCAGGCAATTAATTCGTTTCGACACCATCTTCGAAACGGCATCGGCCACAGACATGTCAGGTCCCACCGTAAAAGGGGCACGAGTCATAATCTGTTCCACGGTCCTGTTCTGCCAATTTGACGTGCGCGCTAATGCGCGCAAAATGTCGCGATCCGAAATCACTCCGGCGATGCGCCCACCGGGATGCACGACGACAAAATGGCGAAATTGTCTGTTCGCCATCACGCTGATCGCGTCCGCAAAGGTGTGATGCGGACTGAGCGTAACCACCTTATTCGTCATCACATCCGCCACGCGGCTCGGGATTGGCACGCGACTTGAGTTTATCGTCTTCACCACTTCTGCCGATAACGTATTTTCTGCCGTTCGATATCTCATCGGAATTCGCTTAGACCTCCGCAGCCAGTTGGTTGAGGGCCGATTATACGGCGCTTTCGCGCAAAGATAAAATATTTTCGCTTCAGGTAAACGGCACAGGACAACCGGCGGTTCCTTAATTCGTCGGAAGTTCTCGCAAGCTTCCAAAAGTCTTCTTGAAGTTCTGGTCAGTAGACCAGCACAGCCCGATCAGATAGGGGTAATTCATCGTCGCAACAAGTCGCAACATTCAACTCAATCGGGAGCAACTCATGACACTTGTGTTGGGCAACGAGGAGATCCAGAGCACGCTCGGTGTGAATGCCTGTCTCAATGTAATGGAAGAGTCTTATCTCGAATTGGCCGCCAGTCGTGCGGTCAACCGACCAACCTCCCACTCATATCTTCCTCATTCGCAGCCACAGTCAACCTATAGCTTTAAGTCGGTCGATGGCGGAATTGCCAAATTCGGTGTGCTGGCCCTGCGCATCACATCGGATATCGTCCAGGAGGTACAAGTCGACGCGGCCGTACGGTTGGAGAAACTTCCGCTCGCGGGGGCCGGATGCTTTGTCGGGTTGGTTCAGCTGTTTAGCGTCGCCACGGGGGAACTGTTGGCAATCATGCCGGACGGAGTCATCCAGCAGACCCGGGTCGCCGTAACCAGCGCACTTGGCGCCAAAGCCTTGGCGCGAACGAATGCCGAAACACTTGCGCTGATCGGCTCAGGCGGTCAAGCACGGGCCCATTACCGTTTTCTCACGGCAGCTTAGACCGCTTAAACGCGTGAAGGTCTTTAGTCCGAACCCCGAGCATCGGAAGAGCTTTGCCGCAGAAATGGAACGCGAGACTGGCATCCCAGCAGAAGTCGTACACAGCGCCGAGGCCGCAGTGGCAAACTCGGATATTATCTGCACAGCGACAAATTCATCCCGACCTGTCGTCGCCGCTGCATGGTTGAAACCGGGAATGCACTATAATGCCATCCGGGAATTCGAGATGGACGAAGCGGCACTGGAAAAATGCGACGTGGTCGCGATTCATACTCGTTTCGGCGGCATCGAACATTTCCAACCGCCCGGAATCGAAACCGATATGCCGGGGGTGCGCCGGGAAAAACCCCGCGACTGGACGCGCTACCCGGAGATCTGCGACATACTTGCCGGCAAAGCGCCCGGCCGCAGCAATGACCGGCAGATCACATTATTTTTCAACAACGTCGGCACTGGCATCCAATTTGCCGCCATCGGATATTGCGCCTACAAGGCGGCCAGGGAACGCGGTCTGGGGCGAGAAATCCCGACCAATTGGTTTTTGCAGGATATTAAACCCTAACGCCGGATGGACCGGTGTGAACTGTCGGAGCTAAAACGACGTCACATCGTGACGAGACCGCCGACC
>CAYPHJ010000013.1:0-30847 GCA_964410485.1 uncultured Syntrophobacteraceae bacterium | reverse complement strand
CTATCGTGGAAAATTCACCACGTTTCTGTTCTTCCGCCCTGCACCCACCAGTTCTCGCGTGCCTGGATCTTCAACTCATAACCTTTGCCGTGCTGGCGGGCTAAATCGTAACACCGCTTCGCCAGCGCAAGATCAACAATTCCTTGGCCGCCCTGGTTTTTGTAGAGAATGATCTGCCGGTCATCGGTCCGTCCATGAGTCTTGCTGGTAAGAACTTCAGCTATGTCGACCACTTTGTCCCAGCTGATAA
Organism: uncultured Syntrophobacteraceae bacterium; assembly: GCA_964410485.1. GTDB lineage: Bacteria > Desulfobacterota > Binatia > UBA9968 > UBA9968 > CAYPHJ01. The sequence goes on along the minus strand of CAYPHJ010000013.1, from coordinate 30,597 downwards.
TGCCGCTTTCAGCCGGCCAGTAAATGTCACCCTGCTGCGAATCGATCGCCTGGGCTTTCGAGAGCGCGACGATAAAACTGCACCTTTTCAGCGTAGCATCATCGATCTCTCTCCGCGGCGCTCCAATATTGCCGCTCTTGACGAGCTCAATATTGCTGCCGATCACCGAAATGACGTACTGCCCCTCGCGCAGCCACGAGCCGTCAATCACGGGCACATTCGTGTTGGTCATGCAAAGAATGATATCCACGTCCTTCGCAGCCAGCTCCGGCCGTTCCACGGGCTCCACCGGAACTTTGGTCTTTGCGCTGATTTTCCGAGCAAATCCCTCTCTATGAGAGCGAGTCGGGCTGTACACTTTCGCGCTGTCGATCGTGCGCAGTTCCGTGAGACCCGCGAAGGTCGACCAGGCCTGCTGTCCAGAGCCGTAGATGCCGACGGTCTTTGCATCTTTCCGTGCAAACAAGTCAAATCCCGCCAAACTCGTGGCCGGGGTGCGCAGATCGGCCGCTCCGCCAACATGCCGGGGCCGGTGAGCCATAATGCCCAGAAGCGTTCCGCTATCTGTGTCATAGATAAGCGCCAGCTCAGTCTGATCAGGGTTATAGGGCGGCCGCTTCTGAACGCTGCCCTGTATGGCTTTTCTGTGAAGCGCAATCTGAGCGCCCACAGCGCCGCAACTTGCCGAGCCACCCGCATAGATATTCAACACAGTGTCGTAACGCGCCTTGCCCAGCTCGCGATGCAAGTTAAGCCGCTTGCGCGGCGCGTTTACGCCGGCGGGTGAAACGGTGTCTTTCAACGCGTTCTCGACAATCGTGACGGCCTCTCGAAACGAAATTAGGTCATCGACCTCATCGGAATGAAAAAACAGAGCCATGAGTAACTATCCTATTCCGAAATTATTCATCCATACAGAAGTCGCGATACACTGCAATCGATCGATGGGTCCTGGGACAGTCAAATGTCTCGCGTCTCAGGTTTAAAGTCTCGACTTCTCCCTCCCCAACGCGAGACCCGGAACCCGAGACTGATAATTTTGCCGGCAGGGCTTCTCGGTCGATACTGACTGATTCGTTACGGCCAAGTTCGGCTATCCCTTTGCGGCTGTCAGGGCAGTATCGTAGTTGGGATGGTCTCCTATGCTGCTTACGTATTCCACATGTTTGATCTTGTTGTCGGGCCCGACGACGAATACCGCGCGCGCCAGCACCCGATCGAGCGGCCCGCCGGAAATCAATACGCCGTAATTCTTCCCGAACGAAGCGTCGCGATGATCGCTCGCCGTAATTACCTTGTCCACTCCGGCGGCGCCGCACCAACGTTTTTGCGCGAAAGGCAGATCCATGCTGATCGCGATAATTTCCACGTTGGCAAGTTTGCTCGCTTCTTCATTGAACCTGCGTGTCTCCTGATCACAAACTGGGGTGTCGAGCGATGGCACGGTGGCAAAGATGCGCGTCTTTCCCTGCGAGCTGCTCAATGTATAATCACTCATATCTCCGCTCTTTTGCACTTTGAAGTCGGGCGCGCTCTGCCCTGTCTTAATTTCAGTGCCAAGCAGCGTCACGGGACTCCCCTTGAACGAAACTGTAGCCATAGCTTTTCCTCCTTCAGGAATTGGTTAGAAACAGTCCACATGTAAGAGAACGTAGAATGGTTTGAGCGAAACGATACCCTCACTCCAGTTTCTGGCTTCTGGTTCCCGGTTGAAAGCTACCCTGGATTATTCACGGTCAGAGGAAAACCTACCACAGTGTGTCATCGAGGGGTAAGCCTGGAGGAGCGAAGGCATAGAGACGAACAGCTTCAATGGCGTGTGGCGGTGCTTGGCTCGCCGCTCGCATTTCCCCAGGCGTTTGCTCCATAAATTCAGCTTGCAGACCGCTCCAAGGCACAGGCCTGTTGCCTTCGCTCTGGAGGGCTCACCTCTCGATGACTCCCACCGTGAATAATCCGCACTAGAGACCTGAAACTTGAAACTCTGAACCGCGAGCGGTACCCGCGCGATAGTTATTGGTTACATACTGATCGATCAAGCGTCTCGAGCAGCGAGCTTTCCAAAATCCGTTTGCCATAGCTCGCGAAGACGCTTCATCGCTTCAGCCGGCAGACCTCCCGTGCCCGAGCACCCCACGGCCTGATCAATATGCGCCGTATTAGAGAAACCAACAAGGACACTTGAGACTTCGGGCTTCATCAGCGCAAAGCAAATTGCTGTCTGCGTAAGGCCGTGTCCGTCGAGACCGAGAGCCGCTTTTATTTTCTCCGCCCGCTCAACGTCCAATGGATAATCAGAACCGGGTGAAAGAGGTGCCGGGCTGCTGCCACCGCCTGCGCCGGGATTGGCGGTCAACGCCCCCGCCGCCAAGACTCGAATGACAAAGATGCCCATGCCCTTGCTTGCGGCCCGGTCCATGATGAGACCATAATCCAGCGCGCTGAAGTTACGCGGTACGGCTTGACCCGCGCTTGGATTGAGGAGGTTATAATAGGCTTGGAAAGCGTTAAACTGGCCGCTGTCCACCAGTTCATGCAACGCCTTGGGCTCTCCCAGACCACTAAAACCGAAATGGCCCACTTTCCCGCGATCGCGCATGATTTTGAAGCCTCCCACCACGCTCTTGGCGCCGAGCACATCTCTGGGCGTCAGGCTAAACCGCTTGCCCGCGCCCCTTTCACAGGTTACCCGTGTATGGAGCTGGATCACATCCACCCGATTTCGTTTGAGCCGCCTCAGAGCGGACTCGACGGCCTCAATGGTCGCGGCTTGAAAATCATTTGACGCGTCTGCATCGAGCCGAATTTTCGTGGAGACGACAACATCCGCTCCGAGCTCATTGAGAATTCTGCCAAGATTTTCTTCCGATTGGCCCAATCCATATTGAAAAGCCGTGTCGAAATAGTTGATCCCCAAGTCCAAAGCATGGCGAACGGCTTTGACTTGCTCTTCGTAACTCGCCTTTACCATGAGCACGGCGTTGTTGCCACAACCAAAACCGATTTCGGAGATCCTGACACCGGTGGCGCCGATCGTGCGATACTGCATTGTTTCACCTCATGGAGGAAAAGAATCGGAGTCTGCGCAAAGCAACTCTCTCAAGTAGCCGTAGCAAACAACGGAATCTTTGCACAATGACGCCGATGTTGGCAAACAGTTCGCAGTTTCGGGTCTCGGGTTTCGAGTCTCGATTTGCCCCCAATTCGCAAGGAGCTACTCATCCGACGAACATTCCCCCCACCCGCTTTAGCAGCTTTCTTTGCCGACATTTGAACCTTGACCTTTGACTCGAACATTGACAAGGCGTACGGTCTGAGATAATAAAAAGTTAGGTTTTGCGCGACTGGCGCCAAACGTGGAAACAACCACGAGGGAGTGCAAAGCGTTAAGACGGCCGCACGCCTGGGTCTCTTAAATGAGAGGTCCAGGTTTTTTTATGCCGTACGGCCCGCGTCACCCGAGATCACTCGCTCCCTATTACGGGATCGAACCTTCAGCTTCTTCTACCGTGCCCCCCTCTGCTCATTGCTTGCCAGAGAGTATCGCAATACTATGGGAAAGCTGCCAATCAGGAAAAATCCATGATTAAACAATATCTGCTCTCACCGGGCCCCACTCCCATTCCCAATGAGGTCGCCTTGGCCATGTCCGAAACCATGATTCATCATCGTACGCCTCAGTTTAACAGAGTCTTTGAGGAGGCACGCCAAGGCTTGCAGACGCTTTTCGGCACCAAGGGAGACATCCTTATGCTTGCCTCATCCGGCACAGGCGCAATGGAAGCAGCGGTCGCGAATCTCTTCTCGCCAGGGGAAACAGTCCTTGTCATTAATGGCGGCAAGTTTGGCGAACGCTGGTCCCACATCTCAAACGCTTACGGCTTAAACGCCGTCGAGCTCAAGGTGCAATGGGGCAAAGCCGTAAACGTCGAAGCGGTGGCAAACGAACTCAAGCTCCACCCCGATATCCGCGGCGTCATGATTCAGGCCAGCGAGACTTCAACCACCGTGCTTCACCCGGTGAAAGAGGTTGCGCAGCTGACACGCAACGGCCCGTTGCTTTTGGTGGATGGCGTAACAGCGGTTGGCGTGCTCCCCGTACCACTGGACGACTGGGGTATCGACGTGTTGGTCACCGGCTCACAGAAGGCGCTCATGCTGCCTCCGGGATTAGGCTTTATCGCGCTCAGTGACCGTGCCTGGAAGAGAACCAAGGAGGCGAAGCTTCCCCGGTTTTATTTCGACCTCGATCTCGAGCGGAAAAATCAAGCCAAGGGATCGGGCGCCTTTACTCCTGCAGTTTCGCTGATCTTCGGGTTGCGCGCCTCACTGAACATGATGGCAAAAGAGGGTCTAGAGCGCGTTTACGAGCGCCACGCCCGCATGGCGAGGGCGACCCGCGCCGCGGCGATCGCCCTGGAGCTCAAACTGCTCGCTCCCGAAAGTCCCAGCCCGGCGGCAACGGGTGTTTTCCTGCCGGATGGCTTCGATGCAGATCATGTGCTCGAATATCTTCGTGAGGAAATGGGAGTCACGCTGGCCGAAGGACAGGACCAGCTCAAAGGAAAGGTCATTCGGATTGCCCACGTCGGCTACATGGGTGCTTTTGATGTTATTACCGCGATTGCCGCGCTGGAAATGGCGCTGAGAAAGTTCGGCGCGGAGATACCGTTCGGTCGCGGCGTAGCAGCCGCGGAGGAAGTGTTGATGGAGGCGTTGAGCTGAGTCATGAAAATACTGATCACCGACCCCCTTGCCCCCCAGGGTATCGAGGTGTTCCGGCGTGCACCGGGATTCGACGTCGATGTTCATGTCGGCCTCAAACCCGAGGAGCTCCAGCAAATCATCATGGAGTACGACGGATGGGTCATCCGTAGCGGGACAAAAATCACCCGGGAGCTGATCGAAGCCGCAACAAATCTCAAAGTTATCGGCCGGGCGGGCGTAGGCTACGAGAACATCGACCTCGACGCCGCGACCAAAAAAGGCATCGTCGTGATGAACACGCCGGGAGGCAATAATGTCACCACCGGAGAGCACACGCTTTCGCTCATGATGGCGCTGGCACGTCACATTCCTCAAGCGGTGGCATCCGTTAAGAGGGGCAAGTGGGAGCGCAACAGATTTATTGGCGTGGAGCTGTGCAACAAGACTCTGGGTGTCATAGGGCTCGGTAACGTTGGTCGTATCGTGGCAGAGCGAGCTGCCGGCCTGAGGATGAAGGTCATCGGGTATGATCCTTTTATCTCCGCCGAGAACATCGCGCGTTTGGGTGTTGAGCCGGTGAATCTGGACGACATTTTCAAGAAATCGGATTTCATCACCGTTCACGTGCCGCTCACGCCGGAAACGCAGGGAATGATCAATCGCGATGCCTTTGCCAAGATGAAGACAGGCGTGCGCATCATCAACTGCGCGCGCGGCGGCATTGTCGATGAAAAAGACCTCGCTCACGCCATCCGCGAAGGCACAGTGGCGGGCGCGGCGTTGGATGTCTATGTGGATGAGCCTCCTTACCAAGATCATCCGCTCATCAAAATGGATCAAGTGATCACCACGCCACACCTCGGCGCCTCCACCGATGAAGCGCAACTGAATGTCGCCGTGGCTGTCGCTGAACAAATGGTCGATTTTCTCACAAACAGTGTTGTTCGCTACGCCGTCAACGTGCCCTCCGTCAGTCCGGAGATGCTGGAAGTCTTGCGCCCTTACCTGCTACTCGCCGAAAAACTCGGCAGCCTTCAGGTCCAGATGGCCAATGCCCTGCCCGAGGAAGTCTATGTAGAGTACGGCGGCGAGGCGGCCCAGTACAATGTGGCGCCGTTGACATTGGCAGTCCTCAAAGGGATGCTCACCCCGATCATGGAGTCGAGCGTGAACTACGTCAATGCTCCGCTGATCGCGCGCGAGCGCGGCATCAATGTCGTTGAATCCAAAAGCAGCCTTACCAGCGATTTCGCCAACTACATTACCGTGAGAACCGTCACCGGCGGCAAGGAAGTGGCCGTCGATGGCGTGGTATTTGGCAATAAACACCCGCGCATTGTCAAAGTCGACGGTTTTTTTCTCGAGGTCGTCCCCGAAGGTCACATCCTCATCTTGCGTAACCGGGACGTCCCGGGCGTGGTGGGGACAATCGGCACCCTGCTGGGCAAAGAGGGTATCAACATAGCCGGGATGTCGCTGGGACGAGGCGAAAGAGGCGGCGACGCCATTTCATTCATTCACGTTGATAGTGAAGTTCCCAAAGAGACCCTGCAGGCGCTGCGCCGTCTGCCGCAAATTGTTTCCGCGGAACTGGTGAGACTGTGATCGGCGTTTTGGATTTTCGACTTGCGATTTTACATTCGATCCAAAGGCCAAAATCTGGGCAACCGGATTTGAATTCTGAATACAAGAAGAGAGCGAAACAAACATGTCTCCCGCAAAGTCGCAAAGCATGCCCTGAGCCCGGTCGAAGGGGCGCCAAGACAACGGGCCGAAGCCCGTCATCCCGAGCGAATGCGAGGGATCTAAGAAAGATTTCTCCCGTTGGTCGAAATGACAATTTTTCTTTCTTTTCGCCTTGGCGTCTTGGCGGGATAAATTCTTCCAGTCGTTTTTTCCAATACTTCAGCGTCTAACATACCTATGTCGAACGTCGCAATCATCGGCGCGCAGTGGGGGGATGAAGGTAAGGGCAAGATCGTGGACCTCTTCACTCGTGATGCTGACGTGGTGGTCCGCTTCCAAGGCGGCAACAACGCGGGCCATACACTCGTCGTGGACGGGCAGAAAACAGTCCTCCATTTGATTCCATCGGGAGCCCTTCACTCGCGGAAACTTTGCATCATTGGCAACGGCGTCGTCGTCGATCCCGAGATCTTGCTCGCCGAAATCGCCGGCCTGAAAGCAAATGGCTATTTTTCGGATGATTCGTTATTGCGGGTGAGCGAACAGGCTCATCTGATCATGCCCTACCACAAAGCCATTGATCAGGCGCGCGAGCGATTGCGGGGCAAAGGTAAAATCGGCACTACCGGACGCGGCATCGGCCCGGCCTACGAGGACAAAGTTGCGCGCATCGGTATTCGCTTCGTCGATTTCCTCGAGGAAGACACGTTTCGCGAGAAGCTGCGGCGCAACATTGAGGAAAAGAACATCTACCTGCGCGCGATCTTGAAGGAGAAAACCCTCAACTTCGACGAGATTCACGACATCTACGGCGGGTATCGCAAACGCCTCAAGGATTACGTCACGGATACGAGCCTTCTGATAGAGCGAGAGATGCGCGCCGGCAAACGCGTTCTCTTTGAGGGCGCGCAAGGTACATTGCTTGACGTCGATCACGGCACCTATCCTTACGTGACCTCTTCCAGCACCGTGACCGGCGGGGTCTGCACCGGAGCAGGCATAGGGCCCCAGCACGTTCAGCAAATCATTGGCATTTCAAAGGCGTATACGACCCGCGTGGGGAGCGGTCCGTTCCCAACCGAGCTCCACGGCGCAGACGGTGAGAAGCTCAAGCAAGAGGGAGTCGAGTTTGGTGCGACAACGGGACGGCCACGACGCTGCGGTTGGTTTGATGCCGTCGGAGTCCGCCACGCCGTCCGAGTCAACGGGATCACGGGCATCGCGCTTACTAAACTGGACGTTCTGACAGGTTTTACGAAGATCCCGATCTGCACGGCTTACCGTTGCGATGGCACTCTCCGGCGCGATTTCATCGCCAGCTCCAAGATAATGGAGCGCGCCGAGCCCGTTTACGAGGAGATGGAGGGGTGGGACGCGCCCCTTTGCAGCGTCAGAAAGTTCTCTGACCTACCGGACAATGCGCGACGGTACGTACATCGCCTCGAAGAGATCCTTAAAACGGAAGTCATCCTGGTGTCCGTCGGCCCCGGGCGGGAAGAAACTGTTATGCTCAAGAACCCGTTCGATAATCGGGATCATTCGAGCTGATCGCTTCGAATTTCAGATTACCGATTCCTCGCAAAAGCGAGGGCGTGCGCCTTGAATCCGCAGGGGCGCGTGTTTTATCATACGGCTAATTTGCGTGGCCCGATAAGCCTCCACCCCTTTTCTGAAAGCGAAGTGGTGCGGGGAATCGGCTTTGGAATAAACAAGGAGGCGTACATGGATGCTGAGGCCAACAAGGAAAGACTCGTTACCGATCTGCGAGCATTGATCAACGATGCCGAAGAACTTCTGAAGGTGACGGCGAATCAAGCCGGCGAGACAGTTACGATTGCGCGCCAAAAAATCGAACAGAGCTTAATCGAGGGCAAAAAGGCGCTCGCCGACGCGGAGAAAATGCTGGTGCAAAAAACCAGGGAAGCCGCGGATGTCGCCGACGACTACGTGCGCGACAATCCATGGAGCGCCGTCGGAATTGCGGTCGGAGTCGGTTTGCTGCTGGGAATCTTGATTCGCCGCAGTTAGCCTCGCAACGCATTACCACTCGGGGAGTGCTGGAGCGCCGGAGTAGTGATTCTCGAACACATTACTCCATTACTCCAACACTCCCGTACTCCAGTCTTGGCCCCGTTTTTTCTATTGGCCGCCTGCTCGCTCCGTTTTCCGGGGATCGGCGGCACCCGTAATCTTGCCTTTCTGCACCAGGACCGCCTGAACAACTCCCACGTTCCCCTCCCGTAACCCATGTCCCCGCCTCTCCAGCGAGTTTCTGACGTCGAGTGTAATTTTGGCCTCAACACTGAGCTGTTCCGGAATCCATTGATGGTGGATGCGCGGAGCTTCCACCGACTCGGTGGCGCTCATGCGAAAGTCCAACACGTTCAATATAGTTTGCAGCGTGGCGCTGATGATGCGCGGCCCGCCAGCCGCCCCTACAATCACCTCCGGGCGTTCGTTCAGAAGAATAATTGTCGGTGCCATGCTACTCAGGGGCCGTTTTCGTGGGCGCAGCGAGTTTGCCTCTCCACCCACCAGGCCGTAAATGTTGCCGGCCCCGTGAATAGCGAAATCATCAATTGTGTTGTTCAAAACGATTCCAGCTTTGGGGACCAGCAGTTTAGACCCGAATCGTGTGTTGATGGACAAGGTGCATGCGACGGCATTGCCGAATGCGTCGATGACACTGAAGTGCGTCGTTCCTCCCCGCTCGGCTCTAAAATTTCCGTAACCGTAGTACCTGGCTGGATAAGTTTTAGCAGGCGAGATGCGCCGGCGAATCCAGGCGCCGTACTCCTTGGAGGTCAATGCTAGAATTGGCGCCTTTACAAAATCGGGATCGCCGAGGTATTGGGCTCGATCGGCAAAGGCGTGCCTCATGACTTCGGCCAAAAGATGAAGGTAGGTGGCCGAATTATGCGCGAGACTCGCCAGTTGGTATCCTTCCAGAACGTTTAGCATCTGCACCAAGGCGACGCCTCCGGAACTAGGCGGCGGCATCGAAACCAGCGTGCGATTACGATAGGTACCGATCAGCGGCTCGCGCCAAACCGGTTTGTAGTTCTTTAAGTCCTCCAGCGCCAGCACGCCGCCCTCTTTTTTTACGGTCTCGACGATCGCCTGAGCAATCCAGCCATGATAAAAGGCGTCGGCGCCATTTTGTGCAATAGACCTCAGACTCTCCGCCAGCTCCGGCTGGCGTAGAGTCTCTCCCACAGACGGGATTTCGTTTTTGGGCAGAAAGACTCGTCCAAGCTCGGGAAATTGCTTCATCTGAGCAACCTGGCGTGCGATGGCGTAGCGCAGCGCGCCATCCACCGCAAACCCGTCCGTGGCGTAGCGGATCGCGGGTGTCATAAGGACCGGCAGCGGCATGCTGCCAAACCGCCTGAGCGCTTGCACCAATCCCGCCACTTGTCCCGGGACGGCAACGGCAAGTCCTCCTGTCAAGCTAAGCGAAGGAACCGGCTTGCCTGCTTTGATATACAGGTCGCTACGCGCCGCTTCGGGAGCCGTTTCACGGAAGTCTAAAGCATGGGCGCGTTGATCCTTGGATTGATAGATGACCATAAAACCACCGCCGCCGAGTCCCGAAGCGGCGGGATCGAGCACCGCCAAGGCAAAAGCGGTAGCGACGGCAGCGTCAATGGCATTGCCACCCCGACCGAGAATATCCATCCCTGCCTTGGCGGCAAGTTCATTATCGGCAATGACAATCCCCGAGCCGCCTTGCTGGGCGGTGGCAGGAAAAATCGCCACAGTGAAGACGACAAATACGAGAACGATTGACTGGAGCGCCTGCTTGAAGACCATAGAGGGAAACGGCCCTCTCTGTTTAGAACTTTGATTTGCCTTTTGCAAGGTAAATCGGCTGGGTTTAAAGACATCTTTGATCCATTGTGTTACTCTCGGCCACAAGGTTTCCATGAAGACGGTTCTCGGCCCGTTTCAGCCGCATCTCGAAAACGCTCTCGTCGATACGGTTCGCAAGTTCAAGGAAGGCCATGCGCTCTCGCCCCTACTGATACTCGTGCCGTCCGATATGCTACGCCGGCGCCTGAAAATCTCGCTCACCGCCGAAGCCCGGATGAATTTGCTGAACGTCTACATTCTGACGTTTCACCAGCTCTATTTGCGCCTCCTGGAGGAGAGCCGCTCCGACTGCGCGCTCAATTTGGCCGATGATACGCTAATGGAAGCGGCATTGGATCATTGGATAAAAAACGCCGGTCCCGAAAGCGCTGCGTTTTCGACGGTGGCGGATACGGCTGGCGGCCCGGGCGCTCTCTGGCAAACGCTTCGTGACCTCAAGGACGGCGGTGTTCAGCCGGCTGATTTGTCTAGCGCGTTGGATGAGGGTCTTTGCAATCAGCGTGAGAGAGAAACGCTCGCTGCTCTCGCGGCTTTTTACGGAAGTTTCACCGCCAGCTGCAAACAATGGGGCTTGTGCGATTACTCGGACTTTGTTTCGATCGTTCACCAATGTGTGGAGTCATCGCGCTTTTTGAAAACATTCCCGCAGATCTTCTATTACGGCTTTTACGACCTGACTCAGGTGCAACTGGATGTCTTCCATCACATCATTCGCCATTACCCAACTACGCTTTTTTTCCCGCTTTTGACTCGCCATCCGGGTTGGCTCTTCGCCGAGCGGTTCTACCAGCGCCATGTCCAGGGCTTGGCAAGCGAGGAGGAGCATCTCTGCCCAAGGGCTTCAGCGTTTCCACTGTTTGTCGATCAGGCTAGCGCAAGGCCAATACTATCCAACCCGCCTCCAAGCTGCGCCATCTTTAGCTGCTCCGGACCGCGTGACGAAGTCCTCACCGCGGCTAAAGAAATCCTCAGACTCAACCGCGATGAGGGAATGGCTTTCTCGGAGATCGGCGTGGTGGCGCGCACATTGGAACCCTACACGCAGTGGATCAAGGAGACCTTTCGCGATCATCGCATACCGTTCTCGACTTCTGCGGAGCAGCCGCTCCTGGAGCATCCTCTGGCAGCCGCCGTCGGTTTGCTTTTGCGGCTGGCGCGCAATGACTACCTGCGCAGTCACTTCATCGATCTCGTCTCGTCACCTTTTTTTAATCTGTCTTTATTGCCGGCCGACTCGGAGCCACGTCCCGATATCTGGGACCTTCTGACGCGGCGGCTCGGCATTACGAGGGGAGCCGAAGAGTGGGCGCGCTTGAAGCGCTACCTTGAGCGTGATTTGACGCTGACCACCGGCGATGAAGAAACGAGCGGGGTCAGAGCGCTGACCGTAAATTCCGCGCAAGCCGCTTTACTATGGAGGTTATTCGAGGAAATCGAGGACGATCTGAGCCGTCTTCCGCCCCGGGCGTCGTGGAGCCACTACGTCGGGTTGTGGCAGCAGCTGCTAGAGAAGTATTTAGGTATCGAGTGCAGGAAGCGCGCGGCGCCCGCAGCGAACGCCGATAAGATCGTGGGAGCCATTTCGGCTAGCCTGACAAGTCTATTGCGCCTTGACCCCGTCCAACCCGAGATAACACGAGCACAGTTCCTCCAGACATGGCAGCGATGGTTGGAACGAACAGCGGTGCCGTTGATCGGCGAAGAGATAGCGGGGGTGGTGGTGCTCGACGCAATGGCCGCCCGGGGAGCGCGCTTTCGCGCGGTGTTCTCTCTGGGCTTGAACGAGGGGCTTTTCCCGCGCACGATCCGCGAAGATGCTTTCTTGCGCGACAGGACTCGAAGAATGATGGAGACGGTTCTGGGCTACAAGGTTAGCGAAAAACTGGCCGCATTCGACGAAGAAAAGCTGCTTTTCACTCTGTTGGTCTCAGCGGCAACTGAGCGGCTCTATTGCCTCTACCAGCGTTCCGATGACAATGGCCGCACCCTTGCCAGGTCCTGGTATCTGGAAGAATTGGAGCAAGCTTTGGCTGCTACCGGAAGCGAAATTACCCGGTCGATCATTCCGCGCGCAATGCGGGATAAGAAAGAAGTGGAGCCCTTTAAGTCCGTCGACTTTCTATTGCCCGAAGAGGCGGCCATTCGCCTGAGCCTGGACGGCGAGGATCCCGGAGCGGTTTTGGACGACATACCCGACGCAAAGCTAATCTATCGTAGTGGCACCCGCTTTCTTGAGCTGATTGAAGACGCAAATACGGAATTGTCGCCGGCGGATGGGTTAACCGGTCACCTGGCGGAATATTGGCGCTATCTCGCCCACGAAGGACTGGCGCCCACGGCCCTGGAGCGCTATGGCCGCTGCCCTTTTCAATTCTTTGCTTTCAATGTGCTCGGCCTTAGACCACTCGAACGGCCAGAGGAGCAATCGGGACTGGAGTCATCCGAGCTAGGAAACCTGATCCATCGAATCCTCAATGCCTTCTTTCAGGAGCTTATCGACGGCGGGTATTTCAACTCTCCCGGACGCACTCTCGAAATGGCCAAGCTCCTGCAAAATGTTGCCCAGACAATCTTTGTCGAATACGAATCAGATGCGCCCGTTGGATATAAGCTCGTGTGGGAGCTTTGGCAGGAACAAATTCTGGCGTTGCTTCGCGGGCAGACCGAGAGAGACATCGAAGACCTGCAGCGGTCGGGCCGTCGTCCAGTGAACCTGGAAATCGAACTGCAAGGCAAGCTGCCGGAGGATTGGCCTTTTCCGGCCGGCGGCCTGCCAATTTACGGCACTGTCGATCGGATTGATTTCGATTCCCGCGCCAATCGCTACCGCGTGATCGACTACAAGTTCACCATGAGGAACAAGCCGTCGGCCCTCGATAACAATCTCCAGCTGGCCGCGGCGCGCGGCGAAAAACTCCAACCACCGCTTTATCTCCTGTTGGCCAAGCGCTTTGCCGAAGAGCGGGGAATCACGCCGGCTGAACTTGAAGCCACCTTTTATTACCTCGCTCCCAAATGGGAGGATGGGCCATTTTTGCAAAGGAGCTTCGCTGCAGAAAATCTCGAGGGCTTCTGTGGCCAAGGCCTACGCGAAACGGTGAGCCTATTTGTTCGCGGCATCCACGACGGTCGATACTTCATTCGACCGGGTAAGGCCTGTGACACCTGCGAGGTAACGCACGTCTGCCGGAGAAATCACCTCCCCACGGTATGGCGGACAGCCAATGATCTGTCGGCCCAGGCTCACGCCCAAGCTGTAAAGAGAACTTTTACCAAAGAGTGATATGGCCAACTGCGCAGTAGAAGAGCCGCTTTCAGACGCGCGCGAACGCGAGCTTGCCGCCACCACGTTTGATCGCAATGTAGTTGTCACAGCAGGCGCCGGAACCGGAAAAACCACCCTTCTTGTCGACCGTCTGACGCACCTACTCATGCGCGAGCCCGATCCTCTAGCGCTCACCCAAATCGTCGCCCTGACCTTTACCAACAAAGCGGCTCATGAAATGAAAGCTCGGCTACGCCAGCGCCTGCAAAGCTATCTTTCGGCTCGCCTGGATGATGAAGCGCGCACCTCCGAGCACGCAAAGACAGCTCAGGAACTCAAATCTTTGATCCGCCTCTATCATCTTCGCAAGGACGAGATCAACCGCCGCGCGCGTGAAGCATTGCGCCAAATCGAACGCAGCTACATCTCGACCATTCATAGTTTCGCGGCTTTGCTGCTGCGACTTCACCCGCTCGAATCAGGTATTGATCCGCAGTTCCAAGAAGACGATGGAACCCAATTCAAAAGAGCATTCGAGGAACGCTGGGCAGTGTGGCTCGATGATGAGCTGGGCCGCGGCGCAAGGCACCATGCCGGCTGGAGACTGATCCTGACTAAACTATCGCTGGAGCGTGTGCGCGAAATTGCCTTTTCACTCTCATCCGAGATGATTCCGCTCGAGCAGCTGGGCGTTGGTCGCAAAACACCGCCGCGGCTCCTACGGCACTGGCTCAAGGAGTGCAGCGAAGAGATCACGAAGCTTATCGAAATCTATCCCGAAGAGCGCCATCACATTGACGGCTTCGCCCGCCGCACAGGAGCGATTCTCGAAGCAGCATCGAAATTCGGCTATATCCCCGCTCGTGAGCTTGAAGAAACAACGCGCTGGGTTGCCGGAAAGACGCTCCGGCCGGCCGGCGCATGGTCCACCGAAGACTACCAAAAGCTCAGACGCCTCTGGCGCATTGCTCGCGGGCTGTTTTTGGTCGACCCCGAATTGACCGAATCGATCTGGGAGCTGCTCATCCCGTTTGCGCGGGATTTTCGCCGCCGTTTTGCCGCGCAGGGGTACATCTCCTTCGACGGTCTGTTGGTGCGCGCGCGCGATCTCTTGCGTGATCATCCGGCGCTGCGCGATGAGCTGAAGCAGAGTTTCAAGGCCATTCTCATAGATGAATTTCAGGATACCGATCCTATTCAATACGAAATTCTCCTCTACCTGGCGGAACAACGGGGCCAGAACGCGGCGGACTGGCAATCAGTGCGGCTCCAACCGGGGAAGATCTTCGTCGTCGGTGACCCGAAGCAGTCCATCTACGCCTTTCGGCGCGCCGATATTCAAGGTTACCTCGATGTGGTCAAAAAAATCATTCTCGCCCAAAACGGGGTCGAATGCCCGCTACGGACAAACTTTCGCAGCCACGCGCGAATCTTGAATACGGTCAACGGTATGTTCGCAGCGCTAATTCGCGAACGAGAAGCGCTCCAACCCGATTACGTGCCTATCGAGGCCCCTCGGCCGAATGATGATGAGCCGGGCGCGGCGCAAGCATTTCGCCGAATCAGCTTCTGCCGAATTGAGTCCGATAAACCATTGAACTCGCAGGCGGCGCGCCGGCTCGAGGCGGAGCACCTGGCACGCTGGCTCCGCGAGGAAGTGCTTGGAAAGGCCCAAATCTTGGACGCGCGCGGCGAGCCGGTCGTCGTGGAACCGAGACATGTCGCTTTTTTGTTCAGAAAGCTGACCGACGTTCACCTCTATCTCGAGCCGCTGCGGCGCAGCGAGATTCCCTATGTGGTGGAAGGAGAGAAACACTTCTATGCCACTCAGGAGATCGTTGATGCCGTCAACCTTCTGCGCGCCGTCAGCAACCCCGATGATCACTCGGCGCTTGTCGCACTGCTTCGCTCGCCCATCGGCGGTCTTTCCGACCTGGAGATCTACGAGCTGAGCCGGAGCCGCTTGCTCGATTACAGAACCGCAACCCGCCACGATGCTCGATCTACAGCCAAGGGCGATGCACTATGCTCCCTCTATCGCTCTCTCGAGCGGCTCCATCGTGAGACCCGCACGCTTTCAGTGGCCGATGCAGTGCACCATATTTTCGCAACCATTCCAGTCCGCATACTGGCGGCCCGTTCCTTCAACGGTGAGCAAGCGGTGGCGAATATCGAAAAGATGCGGCAGCAAGCGGTCGTGATGAGCCGGAGCGGAGCGGCGACGTTAAAAGAGGTGGCGGCTCGGCTCGAACGGCGCGTCGTCGAGGTCGAGGAGGAAGGAGAAAGCATGCTAGCTGAGGAGACCCTCAATGCCGTCAAGATCCTGAGCGTCCACAAAGCAAAGGGGCTCGAGTTTCCGGTTGTGGTCTTGCCGGATTCCAGGGGGGCGCCCGGCGCGCGGGCCCTCGACGCAGGCGTTCAGTACGATTGGTCTTCTAATCTCATCGGTTTAAGCGCCGGTGAACATCTCAATCTCGAAGCCGTTTACCTCGAAGAGAAACGACGCCTGCGGGAAGAAGAGGAGCAGAAGCGTGTCTTCTACGTTGCCATGACCAGGGCGCGCGAGCATGTGAGAATCTCGTCTCCCCCGCTACGGATCGACAGGGGAAGCTTCGTGGACTTGCTGCAAAGCTCTGTCGGCCAACGCGCCGTATTCATCCGGTCCGGTTTTCTTGCGCTCGGTGCAGGCAGAATTGATGTTAATACCGTTTGCGAGCGGCCGGAACCTCCCCGGCCTTTGAAGGACAAGACACCAAAATCTTCAACCACCGCTGACTGGACGCGTTTCGCGCGCCAGTGGAAAGAGAGAGATCAAGCCTACCAAATCGCCCAAAACCGCACCTTGTTCGTCTCGCCCACGGCGCTGGGCCCCTCACCCTTGCCCTCTCCCAGAGGGGGAGGGAATTCGGAAGAAATCGCTCCCAAAGGCAGGGGAAAGTTCGCAGTCATCTCGCCCAGAGAAATAGGCGAAATCGCAACGAGTCATCTCGAAAGTCGAGTGAAGATCGAAACCGGCTTGATAGTCGGCGGCGAGCGGGAAAAAGACGGCGCGGCAGCGGCAGACGCTCTAGTCGCAGGAACTCTGGCGCATGGTTTTCTGGAAAAGCTGGACTTCTCGGCGGACCGGGACACTTTCGATGACGAGCTTGCTCGTTATCTCGAACAGCAGCCCGAGCGACTATTCGGCGGGCGGCGGGCGGAGATCACCAAGGATCTGCGTCAGATGTTCAGCGACTTTTTCGGCTCCAGAGCTTTCGCAGAGCTTTCTGCCGCAACCATTCTCGGCCGTGAAATCCCCTTCTTACTGCCGGTAGGTAACCAGGTAATGGAAGGCGTGATTGATCTCATCTATGAATGTCAGGGCTTACTTTACGTAGCGGACTACAAGACGGACCGGGTCGCATCCAACCGCTGGGGTAAGATCCGAGAGCATTATCAGCGCCAGGCCGCGATCTATTCGTATGCAGTGCGCAAAGCCCTGAAGACAGATTTGAGAGCCTTTAAATTATTTTTCCTGAGAAGCGGCAGAGCCATAGAGTTGAAAACCGATGAGCGACAGCGAGAGCTGTTTTTTGATCATGAAAATCCTTTTTTTTGACATCGAAACCGTACCCACGGAAGAGTCGCTGCGTCACAGTGGGCTCCTCGAGGCACAAATGCGTCTGGACGAAGCCGAGGTCATTAAACGCCTGAGCCTTTCGGCCGCAACTGCCCGGATTCTTTGTATAGCATATGCCCTCGAGCCGCCCATCGATTCCGCCGTGGAGGTTCTCATCGGCACCGAACAAGAGATTCTCCAGGCGTTTTGGAAGCTGGCTACCGAAGCCAACCTGTTTGTCGGCCATAATCTACTGGACTTCGATCTCCGCTTCATCTACCAGCGCTCGATTATTCACAGAATCAAACCTTCCCGGGAACTTCCGTTCGCGCGCTTTCGCAACTCGCCGATCTTCGACACCATGCACGAATGGAGCAGGTGGGGCCGCGAGCACATAAGCCTCGATCTCCTGTCACGCGCACTGGGCATCCCTTCCCCCAAGGAATGTCTCGATGGGTCCCAGGTATATCCCTACTTTCGCGCGGGCAGGCTCGTTGAGGTCTGCGAGTACTGCAAATGCGACGTCGACACGGTCCGCCAGGTCTACCGCCGGTTGACCTTTGCGCCGTTAACCGGATGATCGGTCCGATGCAGGAGGAAAAATGACGAGGATCTATGACCTCAGCGTCTCTCTTCGGCCTGACAACCTGGAAACTATGGAAACTCAATGGCGCTTCACGTCGCATGAGGAAGCCGCCAGACTGTTCGCGCGGCGCTGTGACGTGAAGGTCTCGGAGCTGCCGCAGGGTTCCTTTTTCTCGAATGAACGCGTTACCCTGAAGACCCATGCGGGTACGCATCTCGACGCGCCGTACCACTTTTATCCAACGTCCGAAGGGCGCCCGGCCCGGCGCATCGACGAAGTGCCGCTCGAATGGTGTGTTGGGAATGGCGTGCTGCTCGATTTTCAGCGCAAGAAACCCCCCGAGGTGATTACGGAATACGACATTGCCGTGGAGCTTGAACGGATCGGTTACGTTCCCCATGAGGGAGATATGGTGATTTTGCACACCGGGGGAACCAAACGGTACGACGACGATCCGGGTTTTTCTGAATCCGCGACGGGCATGAATGGCGGAGCCCTCAATTATCTTTTTCGCCTCGGCGTGAAAATCATGGCCACCGACTCGCACACCATCGATATGCCCATTCCCCTGATGACCCAGCGTTTTCTCAAAGGAGAGAAGGAGTCTTATTTTCCCATCCACAGAGCCGGACGATACACAGAGTGGACGCATGCTGAAAAACTCGCGAATTTGTCCAGCCTTCCCCGCCCGCTTGGTTTTCAGGTCATGTTCTTCCCAATAAAGGTGGCGCGGGCGACCGGGGCCTGGATCCGAGCCGTGGCGCTCGAAGACCCATGGCTCACTCAGGAATCCTTCTCACTTGTCGACTTGAGTCTCCCCATCATGAGCCGCAGCTTCGAGCCCGAGGAGAGCCGCATCACTACGACCCACCATGATCAGGCTGCTCGCATTAAGGCAAAGCGGCTCGGCCTACTCGTCGCCGATGTTCTCCACGCGGGCGCCATCGACGAGGTCGAAACCTATACTCACGCGGGAACCCATGTTGACGCTCCGTTCCATTTTGGCCCGAGCAGCAACGGTCACGGTACGCCAACCGTAGACCAGTTGCCGCTAGAGATGTTTTACGGCAACGGCGTGCTGCTCGATTTTTCGGCCCAGAAGCGAAGCGGTGAAACGATTTCTCGAGCAGACGTGCTAGGAGTGCTGGAGCGGATCGGCTATAAGCTCAAGGAGAACGATATAGTTTTGATCCGTACGGGCGCGGGCGATTGCTTTGCCGACGACCCGCGTTTTACAGAACGTGGCATGGCCCTGGAGCCGGCCGCGTTTTTGTGGCTGCTCGATCAAGGCATTCGGGTGGTCGGCTGCGACCAAGAGTGGCTGGACGGACCGCTCCAACCCATGATTGAAGCACTGCGCTCCGGCAGGCGCGAAAAGTTTTTTCCCATCCACTATTTCGGCCGAGAGCATGAGTTCGCGCTGATTCACAAGATGGATTTACACGGGCTGGCGCGGCCGCACGGGTTTAAAATCGCAGCGTTCCCGATCAAGCTCGAAGGCTGCGGCGCCGCTTGGACGCGAGCGGTCGCGTTTGTAGCCAAGTAAGACGCGCGCCCCATGGCTCATTGAAGGAGGCGTTTATGGAGATCGCCGACGCACAACAATTTGCAAGAACGAATCACCATGGCGTGCTCGTCGCCCGCAAGAAAGACGGCTCACTGCAGATGACGCTGGTCTCGCCCGTGGTCGACGCCGGGGGGGACGTCGTCCTCACCGCGCGCGACTCCACCTACAAGGTCAAAAACATCAAGCGCGACCCGCGGGTTTCATTATTGATATTCGGAGAGCAATTTCACGGTTCGAATTATATCCAGATCGACGGCAAGGCCCAGGTCATCGAACATCCACAGGCGATGGATCTGGTTCTGGACTGGCATCGGCAGATCCGTGGCGTACCCGATGATTGGGACGACCTGAAGAAAAAGATTCTAGCCGAAGGCCGAATCGCGATTCGTATTACGATCGAAAAGGCTGGCCCTCAAAACCGGCGGTGACTTGACTTGTGCCTGTCCCGGGTTCTATCACCGACGGCGTGCTGACGCTCTTCAATGAATCATCTACGACGCCGTGGCACTCTCTGCACTGTCTGAGCCACCTGAACAATAATGCCCGGGTCGGGTCGGTGCAATGCCGATGCAATCACCGCTTGCGCCAAGTGAAAGTTGCTCTCGGCAAGCCGCTCCCTCGCCTGGGCAACTCGTTCGTTCTGAAGCCCTAGCCAAAACTGTTGTTCCCGCTCACGGGCGACGCGTATCTCTTCATCGGTCACTTCTGGCAATTCATATCGGTTGACGATCTGGACATTCTGTGGGGGACTTATGTTGGACAGCACAATGGTTCCGCCAGGATCGTTGTAGACGAAGTATTCGCCACCGAAGGCCATCGAAGTGCCGAAAAGCAACACACCGGCCGTCACGGCCAAAAATTTCATCTTTGTTTGCCCTCCTCTGGTTCGCCTTCATGCGCCAGGGGCGCTTATATTCCAGCAAGACTCATTATTGAGGAGTATTCAATAGGGTACCAGCGCGACGGCACTCGCTGCGTTCAGGTCTCAGATACAAAGTAACCCGGGGGTAGAAATCGGCCCCTCAAGGCGTTAGACAGATAGAGGAACAAGAAATTGACAGATCCAGGAGCAAGATATGCCTAAAGGCTCGGCATGCACTTGCCTTCCGGCGGCTTTGATCTTCATAGCGTTTCTATCAGGCTGCGGCGCCATGCGGAATGACGCCGGTGCTATGGCATCTTCTGACCTCGTGGGACAATGGCGGCGTGTCTCTATCGCGACCACCAACGGGACGGCAAATTGCCCCGCCACGCTGTCACTACCCGGCGGCGTCACAACCTCATGCGGCGAGAATGATGTGATCGAGTTTCACGCGAACGGCACGTTCACAGCAACTTTTTCCGGCAGCCCGGTCAGGGGAACGGGGACCTGGCGTCTCAAAGGAAACAGCCTCGTGTTGACCTTCGTCGCGCCGCCGGCCGCGGCTGGCAGCACCCATTCCACGACAGTTGTATTCGTCAACGGTGGGAGAAACATCGACATCGAAACGACTCTCGTCGGCACCCCCGCCACCGAAACGTACACTCGGCTGTAATATTTCCGCCAGGGGTGATTACGCGCAGGCTTCGGCTATGCGGGATAATCGATCTATTTTTTGCTAAGTGCGCGAGCCGCCGTTCCAGCCCAGCAGGTTCAGGAATTCGCGCCGGGTCTTTGGCCCGTGAGTAAGATAGTGTGGCTCAGGCCTCTCGCGATAGGCCAGCCGCTCCCGAGTTATGCGGTCCGCTCTGGTGCGTTTTTTCACTTCGGTGGCGTTGATGGCGTAGGGCCGGGTGGCATTCAACCCAAAAATTTTGGCGCGCAACGCACTAGTGATCTCGGCATAACCGTGCTTGGCGCGTAACTCTGGGGAGATCTGAAAAGTGCGAAACGCCTGGATCTGGTCTTGTGGGGAACCGTACCAGATGGAGTCCGTGCCCCAGAGCACATTGTTCTCGCCGCAGTATTTGATGAGCTTACCGAGCGCGTGTGCCGCGCCGTCAGGATCGCGCATCAGAAAGCGCCAGGTGCTGCCAAGCTCGGCGTAAACGTTGCTGTCGGGTTTGATATCATTCTCGATCATTGAATGGATCAGCGTGTCAATACCGTCCCCGACTCCGCTCCCGCTATACGCGCGCTCCCGGACGCCGGTAACGAACCCCGAATGATAGACGAGAAAACTCACATCCGGGAAGCGTCTGGCTACCACGCCGATGTCGCTGCACTGGCTGTGCTCATACGAACGCCTCCCAAACGGCAGTCCTTTGTGCACGCAGATGACTTTAACGCCGAGCGCCCGCGCCTTCTCGATGAATCGTGTGCCCACATCATCCGACAGAAAAAAGCCCTTTCCGTCTACGCCCCATTGCGTATAGGTCTTCCACGCCGACACCTTCCAGCGCTCTTTCAGCTCGTCCATCGACTCCAGATCGCCTGGTTGGTTCGGGTTAACGCGGCCGTGAAGCAGCAGGCGGTCAGTTCCTTCCATGCGCTCGACGATACGCCGCACCGCATCCGCCGCCTGGATCGTGAGCGGCTCGGCATCACGACGCGAGGGCACGAACGAGAGCACCATCATGTCGGTATCGCTATCGAGAAAAACATCTTTGACGAATTCATCCGGTCCGAGACAGTTGAGATAACTGCGCAGGCCGGGTTTGGCCGCCAGCCCGCAGGCGGCCTTGGGCGACCACTTGAATGCTCCGGCGGGCGCTGTCTTCACCCACGCTCCGGTGGGGTCCACAAAGTGCCCCTGCACATCGAAGATAAACTCACGCTTACGCCCCAGTTTCGCCTGCGCGAGCTGCGGCTCCAGGGCGGCGTCTGGTTCCACATCGAAAAAGCCGCCGCGCCTGCCCACCGCCGCATTGACCGCATTGAACGAGAGCAACACAGTGGCTGCTCCGCAAGCTGAAGTCATAAAATCGCGGCGGTTCATCCCCAGGCGCTTGGCATTGTCGCTAGCCGCTGCGTGCGCCAGCCGATTCCCGGCGCGATTGGCAGGCGATAAGGCGACGGGCACAAACTCACCATTGGAAGTGGTGTCTAATTTGATTGGCAGCCTCTGTCCTTCAGGATCGATCACGTGTTTCATGATAAGTTCACGGGTATGGAGACATGTGAGATGGCCGCTATCCGCCGGCTGGTCGCTCGGTCCGGGTCTTTCGCTTCAGGTACATCTTAATCCAGTAATCGTAAAGCGACGCAATTGTGAATTCTTGGCGGGTGTCGTCGACAACATCGCTCCGGTACTCGACCGTGATGTTCTCCTCGTCTTTAGTAATACCCAACAATTGCCCCTCTTTCTGATCCACAAACGCGCCGACGGCACGCAGAATCTGTGATAGGGCATGCGGTTCCGCGGGCGTTCCGGAGCCCGCCCGCTTCGCCTTTCCAGCGCTGTCCATCTGAGCAATTGCATCCGGCGTGTACCGTAGTTCGATAACCCCTGATGATGGATTCGAATTCTGCTTTGACTCAGGCGGCGTTCCACGTAGGAGCCGCCACACCACACGCAAGGTTTTTTCCGGTGGTGGGGACGGTGGTTGCTCGATTTTTTTGCGCCCATGCACGAGGAAGTCCTCGCCCTCTAGTCGGAGAGCGAAGGATTCGATCCCCAAGCCTTCCAGCATTTGCCCAATAGGCCGAAGCAGTTGAGCGTAATTGGACCGCTGCGACATGGTAAGCTCCCAGCTGCGTCTGATCCTCACCAGTTCACAACCATACTCTAAAACCTGAGCGATTGTTACAGGGAGCGTTTCAGCTGTCAAGGATGAACGCAAGGGGTAATCGCCCGGGCAAATTCTTACAAAGGCGGCAGCGTGGTCCCGCATCGGCATTTTTTGGGCAAGCACTGGAAATCACGGGCTTCCGGGTAATGCTCGTAAAATATCAACAATTTCGACCTTGGAACCTAACAGGTTGCTGAAAAAGATTCGAAATGCTTCGACAGTCTCAGCATGAACGGAAAAACCCTACTCATTTCAAGTTCCTCTCCGTTCGCCCTGAGGTTCTCGAAGGGTGATCGGAGAGTTTTTCAGCAGCCTGATAAAGGACAGGATGGAATTTTGCTCTGCCACAACCCGGAGGTCAGGTGGCTGGCTCAATCGGATGGCGTGCCAGGAAATCCTCCAACGCCGAAATAGCCACGGAGCCGTCCCAGAATGTCATGTGCTTCACTTCGGGAATCAAGGCGAGCTCTGCTCCGGGTACCAATTCCGCCAAGCGCCGCGCCGTCCCCACCGGCGTGCTGCCGCCGCGATTGACCTCGTCGGCCGCGCCGCACAGAATCAGGGTTGGCACTTTGACTCGGCTCGCATTCGCGAGTGTATCCCAGGTGCGCCGCGCTTCATAATGGTAACGATGTTGTTCGGGGCTTGTCTGCCGCTGCCAAAGCGCTTGGGAAAGCGCGGCAACGACCTCAGAATGCGCGTGATAAAAGCGCGTGCCGAAAGCCATATGGTCGTTTTCCACATGACCGCGGATAAACCGCTCAAAACCGACTGCGCGAATTGTCCGTTCGTCCTCATTGTCTTGGCGATCCGTCCCGAGATCGGCTATTCTTCCGGCCCCCACGGCCGCCATGGTCAAGCTTGCCACCAGATCCGGCCGTTCGATTGCCATCGCCTGGACGATCTGTGCGCCAAGAGCAAAGCCTATGGCGTGGCATCGAGAAACGTCTAACGCGCCCAGAAGCTCGATGACATCGTCAGCGAACTTACTGATCGTGTAGCCGCGATCCGGCTTGCTGCTGTAGCCCGTGCCCCGGGGATCAAAAATGATCGCGCGGTACTTTGCTTCGAGCGCCGGCACGACGCCGACCTTCCAGGTATCGCATGGCCACCAGGAAGGAGGCGCAAGAACCACCGCTTCTCCTACCCCATGTTGTTCGTAATAAATGTCCATATCCCTGAGATGCGCGATTGGCACGTGAAACCTCGCTTTGGCTGTTTGTCACTGATCGTATCTTCGCTGTGCGGACCATTCAAGTCGCCGCCTCTTGACAGTTAATTTGTGCTTTGAGAGTGTCCCCCGCAGGCGGCTGCGGCATTCTGCCGCCACTTACTAGAACTTGAGAGGACGCCATTACATGGAAAATTCAGCTTTTGTCGATTCCCTTCTGAAAGAAGTCATTCACCCCGGCGTGGACCAGCTATTGCGCGGACGGTTTTTCAACGAGTTGAGGGAAGGCAAGCTTTCTCGGAAACGACTTCAGGGCTTCGCCCTGCAACATTATTTGTCCAATCACGTCATCAACAAAGGCCTGGCGTTTTGTATGGTCAGAAACGCGAGCAACCCGCCCGTCTATAATCAATTCGTGGAGCTTTTCACCGAAGAGCAGTCGCATCCCGGTTTAATGAAGCGCTTCGGCCAAGCCGTAGGACTGACCGACGAAGATTTCGAACAAGCCATCATGATTTACGAATGCGTCGCCCACACTGGAGCGATCATCCGCGGGATGTTTGTCGGTACCCAGGCCGAATCGCGCGCCGGCGCGCTGGTCAACGAGACAATGGTCTGTCGCTATTCCGGGGAATTTAACCTGGCGTTAGAAAAGCATTATGGATTGGATGCGCGAGCCAGGACCTTCTTTACCGTGCATAGCGAGGTCGATCAAGAGCATACCGCGATGGCGGCCGACACAATTGCCCGCAATGCAGTCACTGACCGAGACAAAGATTCAGCGCGTGCCGCCGCGCGTAACATGGTCCGTTTCAAGTTGGCAAAATTCGAGGGGATCTACGATGCGTACGCATGAGCGATGGGTCTCGAGTCTCGGCTTTGGAGTCTCGGGTCTGGTTGGTTGAATCTTGAACCTGGAACATTAAACGAGCTGAGCCACGAGTGCATCAGTTCAAGGTGCGGTGCAAAAGTTCAACAGATCGAGCGAGAAAACCGATGAAGTACAGCACTGAGCGGATCCTGACGACGCATGCCGGCGCCCTCCCCCAGCCGGAGGATCTGAAACAGATGCACGCAGCCAAAGCTGCGGGGCAGGTGGTTGACGACGCCGCTTTCAGCCGACGAGTGCGCGATGCCATCGCCGAAGTCGTCGACAAACAACTGGAATGCGGGATCGATATTATTAACGACGGCGAGGTCGGCAAATCTAATTTTTCGCGTTATGCGCGCGAGCGCCTGGCCGGTTTTCTCGAACGGGACGCCAGACCCGAAGAGCAGGCATCGACAATCTTTGCGCGCGACATGGTCGAGTTTGGCGATTACTTCCGCAAGCGATTCGGCACCGTGCGCGGCGAGAACGTCAAAAGGGTTTTTTGCAACGGCCCACTTAAGTACATCGGCCACAAAGCGTTGCAGCAAGAGATCGTCGATTTCAAAGCCGGCCTTCAAGATCGCCATTATGAAGAAGCGTTTCTTCCTGCGATCGCTCCGGGGACAATCGAACACTGGATGAAGAACGACCACTACCCGAGTGATGAGGCTTACCTTTTCGCGATCGCCGACGCCATGCATGAAGAATACAAAGCTATCGTCGATGCCGGTTTTTTGCTCCAGATCGATGATCCGGACCTACCCGACGGTTGGCAGTTCATGTCCCAGATGACGGTACCCGAGTATCACAAATACGCTGAGCTGCGCATCGACGCGCTTAACCACGGACTGCGCGGCATTGCGCCGGATAAGGTACGATTTCATACGTGTTGGGGTAGCTATCATGGCCCACATAAATATGACATTCCGCTGCGGGACATCGTTGATTTGATTTTAAAGGTGCGCGCCAACACCTATTCGATCGAAGCCTCTAATCCACGCCATGAACACGAGTGGCGGGTGTGGGAAGAAGTAAAGCTTCCGGCAGAAAAGGTGCTTGTGCCGGGTGTGGTCGGCCACGCGACCGACATTGTCGAGCACCCTGAGGTCATTGCCAACCGGCTGGTACGCTATGCAAAAATCGTCGGGCGGGAAAAAGTCATGGCCGGCACCGATTGCGGTCTTGGGCCAAGGGTCGGCGATCCCCAGATCTGCTGGGCTAAATTTGCCGCCATGGCAGAAGGCGCGCGCCTCGCGACCAAGCAACTGTGGTAACCCCCACCTCTTTCCTCGCCCGGCCGGTTTCCGAGTAGGCTCTGAGTCGCGTGCGTAGCGAAGGGCCGTAACGAGGGATGCGGGGGGAGGACAAAGGAGGGGGCTCTCCATCAACGATTAAAAAACGTCTTTGATGAATGGATCACTTCGATTCTTAAAGGAGGATTTTATGATGACTCTAAAGCGAGCGCTACTGTCGCTGGCGATAGTCCTTCAAATCACGGCTCTATCGCTATTCATTGGCTCAGCTCGAGCCCAACAGCTCCCCAAGGCGGTCACCATCGGAACCAATCCGCCGGGCACGGTGTTCTACGCGTTAGCCGGGGGCCTTTCCAGGGTGGCCACCGAGGGAACTCCGATCCAAGTCAGTCCCCAGCCGTTCACCGGCACCAGTACTTTTCTCCCGCTGTTGAATAACGGGGAGCTTGACTTTGCCATCGTGAACGCGGTGGACATGGGCATGGCATACCTCGGGCCGCAGAAGCTCAAGGTTGGCGGCAAGAACGACTTTCACCACTCGCCCAATGTCCGTCTCGTGATGCGTGGATCGCCTCTGATCGTCGGCCTGCTCGTCAAAAAGGATTCGCCCTTAAAGACGGTTCACGACGTGAAAGGGAAACGCGTGACCGGCGAATACCCCGCTCAGCTGGCAGTGTGGTTCAACATGTACGGAGCGCTCGCCAGCGGCGGTCTCACCTGGAAGGACGTCAAAGTAGTCCCGGTACCGGCGGTGAACGATGGAATCGATGCCCTGGTTCAGGGCCGTGTTGAGGTCACGGTGGGCGCCGTGAATATGGCCAAGATTCGCGAAGCTGATGCTGCCGTAGGCGTGCGCCATCTTTCACACGACTGTTCACCGGAAGGCGACAAGCGTCTGCGTCAAGCCGTGCCCGGCTACTACACAAGAATGATGAAAGCCGGCAGCGGCGCCGCCATAGTCTCGGATATCTGCGCCACCGCGTACGATATCTATTTTACCACACATAAGGCGGCTCCCGATCAGCTGGTGTCCACGATCCTGAAGGCGATTTGGGAAGGTGAAGAAAAGCTCAAACCGATTCATCCTGCCTTCAGGGAGTGGACGCGCCAGCGGGCGGTAGCGCCGGACGTAACCATTCCGTACCATCCCGGCGCGATTAAATTCTATCAGCAGCAGGGAGCTTGGAAAAAGGAGATGGATCAGCTTCAGCAGAAACTCCTCGCGCAAAACTAGCGCCCGCAGTCCTCGAACGGTCACCGCGAACCTTCGTGTATAATTCCCGTGACCTGGACACCGGATGTCATTCTGAGGAGCGCTGCGACGAAGAATCTGCTTTAGTGCTCGACTGAAGAAAAAGTAGATCCTTCGGCTTCGCCTCAGGATGACAACGGGGCGCAGATCCCTTACTTCCGTTCAGCAGGATGACAGTCCTGCGGTGGTGGGAAGATGACAGTCGTGGGGCTACTTTCATTTCTCTGCGGGCGAGCGTGAGATCATGAAACACTTCGTGGTGATCTCGCGTTTCTGAAAATCGGCTACGCGTTGAGAACAAGATGGCCAATGACCCATCGACAGGCATGAGGTTTCGCTCACTCACCGGTCCGGCGCGGGCGGCAGAGCGGAGCCTGCTGTTGGCTATCACGCTGTTCGGCGCCGCGTGGGCAGGCCAGCTTCA
Source organism: uncultured Syntrophobacteraceae bacterium (assembly GCA_964410485.1). Taxonomy (GTDB): domain Bacteria; phylum Desulfobacterota; class Binatia; order UBA9968; family UBA9968; genus CAYPHJ01. Next base: position 2,633 of record CAYPHJ010000013.1, on the reverse strand, counting down.
CGTCTTCTTTAGCCTCGTTTTTTTCAAAGAACAGTTCCTCGGGCTTTTCTTCGGTCTCGGAATGGCCGCAGTGTTTCTTCGTATAAAGGGCCGCAGTAATGAACCCGATAAGCGCGTCCCCTGGCGTGACTGGCTCTACTCGGCAGGCAGTTTCCTCACCGGCGGGTATATCGTGGTCATGTATCCGTCAATCTCCTACCAGCTCGGCATTCTCACGCCCGAACGATGGATTTTGGGCGGGCTTGCCGTGGTTCTCGTGCTCGAAGCCACTCGCCGGGTCGTCGGTTGGACTCTTGTTGGTCTCGCGCTCGTGTGCATTCTGTACGCGCGGTTTGCCTATGTTTTTCCCGGCCTTCTCTATGCGAAGGGATCTTCCTGGGAACGCATTGCCACCTATCTGTATCTCGACTCCAGCGGCATACTGGGGATTCCGCTCAGCGTGGCGGCCAGCGTCGTTGTCGCGTTTGTCTTCTTCGGCCAAGCTCTTTACGCAATGGGCGGGGATAAATTCATTACCGATATCGCCTTGGTCGCCATGGGACGTTTCCGGGGTGGGCCGGCCAAAGTTGCGGTCGTGTCCTCTAGCCTGTTCGGCACCTGTTCGGGCAGTGCCGTTGCCAATGTTGCCGTTGACGGCCCGATTACCATCCCCATGATGAAGCGCGCCGGGTATCCTGCGCACATCGCCGCCGCCATCGAGGCCGTCGCGTCCAATGGCGGGCAAATTATGCCACCAGTGATGGGCGCAGCCGCTTTCTTGATCGCTGAATTTCTCAACATTCCCTATGGGCAGGTTGCGCTTGCCGCAGCCGTTCCCGCCGGCCTTTATTATCTCGCCCTTTTCACGCAGGTCGATTTGGAAGCTGCCAAACATGGTCTCGGCGGTTTGCCAGCGGCGCAAATTCCCAAGCTACGCGACGTGATAGGTGTGGGTTGGGTTTTCGTCATCCCCCTTGCGTTCCTCGTTTATACGCTCATGTTTCTTAACTGGGAGGCGGGCCGAGCGGGGATGTCAGCCGTGATACTAACGTTCGTGGTCGGCGCGCTGCAGAAAGAGACCCGGACCAATTTGAAAAGAATTGTTACCGCTATCGAAGAAACAGGACGAACTCTTCTGGACATTGTCGTGATCACGGCTTTGGCCGGCATAGTGATCGGCGCGTTACAACTGTCGGGCCTAACTTTCAAGCTCTCGTTGATCCTGGTGACTCTATCCGGCGGCAATGTTTTTATGCTTCTTGGCTTCACGGCGTTTGTCTGTATCGTGCTCGGCATGTCATTGCCGACAGCGGTAGTCTATATAACGCTGGCGATCCTGGTGGGACCCGCACTCGCGCAACTCGGAGTCGATCCGCTGGCAGCTCATCTTTTCCTCCTCTATTTCGGCATGCTTTCGCTGATTACGCCGCCAAATTGCCTGGCCACGTATACAGCCGCAGCCATCGCTCACTCGGATTTCTGGCAGACGGGGTGGACGGGAATGCGTCTGGGTATCGCCGCCTATGTGGTTCCGTTTGCCTTTGCGCTCCACCCTTCGCTCATTCTAAAGGGGTCGCCTGCAGAGCTTCTGCTTGCGATCACGGCCGCTTGCATCGGAACTTTTCTCCTTGCCGTTGGCTGCGCCGGTTATCTGTTTCGCTGGATGGGCTGGACAAAAAGATGCGCGTTCTTCGTGTCCGGCCTGTTACTCATGCTCCCAACCTGGGAAGGGCCGTGGCTCATAGCAGACGGCGCGGGGTTACTATTGGGAACGTGCCTTGTGTTATGGGAGCGACACAGGAGCGTGATTGGCGCCGAAACCGCCGCGCAGCCCGTGGGTCCGACTGTCCGCTGAACTGGGACAGTTCGAGGTTCGACGCCCCTACGGGCGGAATCCATGGATAAAATCGGATTTCGTGATCGAATAACAATAGGAGTTGCGGGGTTCGCCGCTGAGGTTCGGATGGATACTCCAGCGCCTGAGGATTCCTTCCAGCTTCATCCCTGCCTTTTCCATGACCCGAGCCGACGCCCGATTGTCGATGTCGCACACCGCCCAAACGCGGTAAATTTCCGGTCGCGAAAAAGCCCACCTGACCACTGCGCTGACGGCTTCAGTCATGTACCCGCGGCCCCAGTAACTCCGAGCAAGCACATATCCGAGTTCCCACTTGTGTCCGTCAACTCTCGCGGTAATCATGCCGAGGAGCCGGTCATCCTTCCTGCGCACAATTGTCCAGTGGAACGACGTGCGCCGTCCCCAAGCGGTTAGACAGGCGCGGACAAACTCCCGCGTGTCGGCGACGCTCTGATGCGGCCGCCAGGTGAGATAGCGAGACACTTCGGGGTCCTGGGCATACTCAGTGAAGATCACCTCGGCATCTGCCAGTATGGTCTTCCTTAATCGCAAGCGTTGGGTGTCGAGAGTCTCAGGTGGGCAGATCACTTGGCGCGGATCCACTGTGCATGATCGCCGATTTATAAAGTTGTCGTGAAAATTAATCAAGCACCGGGGTCATCAAGTTTCTATCTCTGCGTTAGGCTTTGTGCCGACCGAGTGAGGCGCTGGCCTGCGAATTCAGCACTTCCCTTCTGCTCTGAGCCGAACGTGTCGGAGTAGGAATCATAGTTGCCTGTGACCCCCTCCACGGATC
>CAYPHJ010000012.1:0-65834 GCA_964410485.1 uncultured Syntrophobacteraceae bacterium | reverse complement strand
GTGGACATTATCCTCACCCTGCGATAGTAAGGCCCCGTAAACCTTGGGCGGAATCGGACAGGAGGTCAGCATGACGAAAAGGAAATCGCTGTTGGGAGTCCTTACCGCGAGTTTTGTTTTTAGCGCTGCGATGACTCACGCGGCTGCGCCCTTTTACGAAGGTAAAACGATTCGCATCGTAGTGGGCGCAGCTCCAGGAGGAGGTTTTGACACTTACTCCAGGACCATTGCGCGCCACATGGGAAAATACATCCCGGGCAATCCCACCATCGTCGTCGAGAACATGCCTGGGGCCGGCTTTGTCATTGCCGTTAACCACGTATATAAGGTAGCGAAACCCGACGGTCTGACGATCGGCAACTGGATTGGAACCCTGGTGGTTGCGCAGGTGGTCGGTCGAAAAGGATTGGAGTTCGATGTCAGAAAATTCGAATACATCGGCTCCCCGGTCCGCAATCACGATACTTGCGTGTTCACTAAAGCAAGCGGCATCACAAGCATTGATCGCTGGATGGCAGCGAAGGCCCCAGTCAAGCTCGGGTCTACTCCCCCGGGTTCGACAACCTACGAAAATGCTGTGGTCTTGAGGGAAGCCCTCGGGCTCCCCACACAGATTGTTGCGGGCTACAAAGGCACATCCGAAATTCGCCTCGCTGCAGAGGCGGGCGAAGTCGCGGGCCTTTGCGGACTCTCGTGGGCATCGGCGAAGTCAACCTGGCGCAAAGGATTGCAATCGGGAGACGCTATCGTCGTGCTCCAAAGCGCTCCAAAGGCTCACCCTGAGCTGTCCAACGTCCCTATAGCCATCAGCCTCGCGAAAACCGACGAAGCAAAGAAACTCATCCAGGTCGGTATTCACGATGCGAGCATGATCACCTATCTTTATTCCCTACCACCGGGAACCCCGAAGGATCGCGTGGAACTTTTGCGCAAGGCATTTGTGAATACCATGAAAGATGCAGAGTTTTTGGCAGAAACCAAGAAAGCGAATCTGGACCTCGATCCAGTTGCCGGGCAAGACTTGGAAAAAACCATTGCAAGTTTCTTCAAACTAGAGCCTGCGCTTGCCAATAAGCTGCGGGATCTCCTGAAATAACTTTCGCAGGCCGCGTCCGGTAGCACGCAATTTTGAGCTGCACCCTCGATCGAGGCGGTTCACCGGTTCAGGTAGCAGCGGGGTTGGGAAACTCCGTTTGTTTTGCAGGATCGTCCACAGACTAATAAATCCAGTTTCTGAAAAGACAAGGGACAGGCTTGGCCTGTCCCTTGGTACATGCGCGCGATTTGCGCGCGGCCTTTTTGTTACTTCATGCCGTACTGGAAGTAGATCGACGTTCCGTCTTTGAGATCGATGCGGTACACATAGGTCCTGTTCACCTGAAGATTCTTCGTGCTGACATTGAAGATCCACTGCTGGTCGGTTGATGACCAGCGAAATGTGGTGTCGGGCGTCGTAGAAACGACATCTTCTTCTACAGCGGTAGTAACCGTGCCATTAGTAACTTGAACCAAGTAAAAACCGCTGACTACTCCCGGCGTGCCGATCGAGTTGCCCCAGTAATCGCAGACTCGGAATTTGGCAGGCACGGTGCTATTCCTCTTAAACACGCTGCTTCCATTCGGAGCAATCGGCTGGAGGATCTGGTGGCCAGGAGCGCCATAGCATGCCAAACCTTCCGGCGCGTAGGTGATGGTCAGGTAGTCATGGACATAGGTTAGGTCATAGTTTGTGATGTTGTTGATCGAGAGCGTTCCCTGCTTGATCTCATACGGACCGACGTCCTCTCCCGGGTCACGGACCAGTCCTCCGATAAAGCTATCACCCGCGACCAACGAGCCGTAGCTCACGAAGTAGGTCAGTTCCGGATCAGGTGCGCCCATGATCTTAGTCTTGGCGTCTGCCGTCACTGTAATCGGCCGCGGGCTGATCACAATGGACACGCTGCCGTTGGCATCGTTGTAGTTAGTGCCGCCGGCGAAGGTCCAGTAGGCTGTACCGCCGGGCACATTGGTGAAGGTGGCGCCGAGGTTGAGCGAGGCGCTGAGGTCTTCACCCTGAACACCTGTGGCAGAACCGGTGGCGCCGTGTGCAAACCCGTCGTAGACGCCGGTGTAGCCATTGACCACGATCGTGGCATCGGCCTTGGTGATTACGATGTCCACACTGCCGCTGGCATCGTTGTAGTTAGTGCCGCCGGCGAAGGTCCAGTAGGCTGTACCGCCGGGCACATTGGTGAAGGTGGCGCCGAGGTTGAGCGAGCCGCTGAGGTTCTCACCCTGAACACCTGTGGCGGTGCCGGTGGCGCCGTGCGGTTGTCCATCGTACACGCCAGTGTAGCCGACGACATTTATGATAGCATTGGCCTTATCGATGATGTTGTGGACCGTGCCGCTGGCGTTGTTGTAATTGCCGGTGGCATCGGTGAAGGTCCACGGGTCATTGGGGTAGTTGCCGGCGTTGGTGTGAGTGGTGCCGGAGAGGTCGAGGCCGCTGAGGCTCTCGCCCTTCACGCCTGTGGCCGTGCCCGTTGCGGTATGGGGGTTGCCAGCGTAGGTGACGTGGTAAGGGGTGACATTGATGGTCGCGTCAGCCTTATTTACGCTCAGTATCGCCGCATTGGTTGTCGCAGTTTGAGTGCCACCGCAGTCGTTTGTAAATACGGCGCGGTACTGGTTGCCACTCATAGCTACTGTAGGGGTGGTTACGTTTAGAGTAGTGCTGTTGGCACCAGGAACATCGCTCCATGTGAACCCGTTATCTGTGCTGACCTGCCATTTCACACTCGGAGTGGGATCTCCGCTGGCTGCCGCACTGAAACTTGCATTTTGGCCATATGTGATCGTCTGGTTTACCGGATGAGTTGTGATCGAGGGTGCCGCGCAAGCGGGGGTAACCGCTAATGTACCGTTTCCTTCCGCGAAGTCAGTATCGGTGTTTGCCGCCCGTACTGTAAAGCTTGTGCTTTCGCCGGGAGTCGAAGTAGTGGTGCTTATAGTCAGAGTGGCTGTCTGTTGGTTGCATGCATGAGTCGGGTTATTGACTTGGGGGCCGGGGCAGGCGTTAAAAGACACTGAGTTCGGCGAGAACGACGCTGTGGCTCCACTCGGCAAAGGTGTGGTGATGCTCAAACTTGCACTGAAATTGCCCGACGCTGGACCGCCACCACTCGCTCGATTTATGGTAATGGCGTAAGTAGCACTATTACCAGCCGTCACGGGACTCGGAGATTGAGCGTCGATGGTGACCGACCCTACTCTTGGTAAATCCGTGAAGACCGTTTGAGCTGTAAAGCCCGAAGATAGTCCTGTGGCTGTTAGGGTGAAAGTTCTGCCGATATCGATTACATCCGGTGCGAACTCGCCGTACATGAAATTGCCCTGGCTGTCAGTGGTTGCCTCGAAGGTGAGACGAGCGGGATATTCGTCGGGGCGTTCATGCATGATCATCACGATGTCTTCATTTGGCTGGAAGCCTGTACCCGTAATAATGACGAATTCGCCCGGAGCATAGTCAGTCTTTTCAGTCGTAATGCTCGCAGGAGAGCTCTGGACGAGCGTGGCTGAATTCAGCACCTGGCCGGTGCTGTTGACACCGCCGGCAACCAGGGCCTGGTTGCGTGAGGGTAATTCTGTGATGGTTTGATCCGCTCGGTCGAGAAGGTCCAGGAGCTCTGAGCTAAGCGGTATGCCCAGCATGTTCGGGTTTTGCGAAGCCGAAGGCGAGACCAGCGCGGCGCGGCTGCGCGTGCTGAGAGTTGCGCCTAGATAATCGGGAGCGGGTGGAAGATAGGCTACAGCATTAAAATTCCCCAGCTCGGGATCGAAAATCTCCATGGAGAAATCGGAATCGCCGCCGATCACCTGCACTTTGCCGTCCGGCAATCTCCTTAATGTGGCCAGCGCGCGCGGAATCTCTAAGGCATTTACAGGAAGATAAAAAGCTTGGACTTCCGGTTCAAAGATTTCAGCCGTGTTGAGGATCGTGTTCTGGTCGTCTATACCGCCGACGATCAGTACTTGCCCATTATGGAGGCGAATCGCGCTGTGGTATTTGCGTGCCGTGTTTAAGCTTCCGCTCACCAGAGAAAAAGTATCAGTTGCCGGATCATAGATTTCGGCGCTGCCGCTTGGATCGCCGCCGGTTATTAGGATTTTCCCGTCGGAGAGCCGGGTGGCGGTATGGCCGCTGCGGGGGCGGAGCATGGATGGTCCGGAGGAGAAATCACCGGTAGCCGGATCGTAGATTTGCGTTGAAGCCAACTCGCCGTTTTGATCGCGACCGCCGCTGACCAGCACGCGTCCATCCTGGAGAAGCGAGGCGGCGTGGTCGGTGCGCGCTGGTCCAGCGGCGGCAACCGGCGCGGAGGAGAGGGACGCCGGGTTCAAGATTTCAGCCTGGCTTACAATACCGTTCTGATTTTCGCCGCCGACGATCAAGACGTTTCCGTCATTCAGCAACGTGGCGCTGTGGCCGCGGCGCTCGGTATGGAGTGACGCGCTGCCCATCGTTTGGGCGAGAGCGGATGCCGAAAAAAACAAAGCCACGATGAGCGCGACAAATGCGAGCCATTGCGGCTTGATCAGCCGGGTCGTTCGGCTAGTGTGGTTAGAATTTGAGTGGGACATGTAAGCCTCCCTTACACTTTCTTGAAAAAGTGGTGTCGTTTCCTTTGTTGCTGTTTTCCTAAAGCGCCCTGGAGCGCCAGTGTTTGCTGCATGTTCTTTGGGCCAAAAAAAAACCGGCACAGATTTGTTCTGTTGCCGGTTTCACCACTCGCTCCCTGACTCCCATGGTGACCACGTGGGGAAATCAGTTCATTGCGTCAACAAACCAAAAAGATTTGGAGCGCGCATGTGCAGCGAATGTGCCAGAGAACTTTTGAGCACTTTGTGGTCCCGTACTTGTGTTTTAGGAGGGGTTAGTTGTGACAGTCACAGGCAAGTGACATGTCATTGTCAGTTTGGAGTGACGCAAACAGGTACCGATGCCACAGTGGAGAGCGGAGAGTTGAGAGTGGAGGGATAGGAATGTTCGAGCTTTGGGGCGAGGTTCAACGTATAAAGAGGGAACATAACCGCAAAGGACGTAAAGATCTCAAAGGAGAAAAACGGCCATATCACCGCAGAGGCGCGGAGTACGCGGCGGCGAAATGAGCATTGAAGGATGAAAGATGGAGGATGGAGAGACGAACGTTCGACGTTCGAGGTTACCGGGAAGAGGAGGAACGGAGAGGAAGAACAAAGAAAATCTAGCCGCAAAGAGCGCAAGGATCACAAAAAACGGGAACAGGAAAACACAAAGCAGATTCTTCGGCTAAACCTCAGGATGACAGTCGAGGGAAACGCTTTGTCGGTCCTCGGTCTCCGGTCCGGTCAGGATTGGTTGTCGGTTCCCGGTTCCGGTCAGGCTTTACGCTCCGCCCTCCGCCTTCTGCTCTCAGCCTAACCGCAGTAGCCCAATGGCGTTTTCGCCCATGATCTTGCGTTTGGTGGTGTTATCGAGGTCGGTTCGATCGAGAATTGATTTCGTTGCTCCGGGGAACTTGGCGTCCCAATGCGGGTAATCCGATGCGAACAAGATCCGGCCAGGGCCGATGGCCTCTATGAGGTGGCCCAGATGATCCTCGTCCGGCTCGAAAGAGACGTAACATTGGCGGCGAAAATATTCGCTCGGTTTTGTTTTAAGCCACGGCACTTGGAATTGGAGAATCTCGTAATGCTCGTCCATGCGCCAGAGCCAATACGGCAGCCAACCCGCACCTGATTCGAGAAAAACGACTTTGAGTTCGGGAAACTTCTCCAGTGTTCCTTTGCAGATCAGACTGAGGCAGGCGAGCATCTGCTCAAACGGATGCGAAATCGTGTGGGTGAAAAACCACTGGCCGGGAAAACGATCGGCGCCGGCTGTGGGAAGATAGGCACCGGAACCTTCGTGTACCATGAGAGGAACGCCGAGATCCTGAACCGTCTTATAAAGGATATCGTAGTAAGGATCGTGAATAGTTCGTCCTTTGACCGGGTTGGGCCGGACAAAAATCCCCTTAAACCCCAGCTCGAGGACCGCTCGCCGCGTTTCGTCAATTGCTGCGCGGACGTCCTGTGCGGGAATGACGCCGACCCCCATAAGCCGTTTGCTATCGGCGCTGCAATAGTCGTAGAGCCAGTTATTGTAAGCGCGGCAAAGGGCGGCAGCGTAGGCCTCTTCTTCGACCGAAGGCAAGTAAAGGGCGGCGGAGGGAAATAACATACCGCGCTCGATGCCTTCCTGATCCATGTGCTGGAGCCTTTGTTTTGGGTCGGTTGCCAGATGCCGCGTCTCGTTGACCGGAGACTCATCGGTCTTGATGCGGAACGGAGATTCGTCGGGCCTGCGGTGATGCCGGTTGCCTTCCAGACGAAACAACAGCTGTCCATTCGGCACACGCTCGACCTTAGGCGCGCGCGAGCGAAAAGGCGCCTCGAGATAACGCTCCCAGAGATCGTCTGCTTCGCGCACATGTCCATCGATATCAATGATACGAATCGTATTTTCTGACATTTTGTGTCGCTCCTTGAAATTCCAAAAGCGGGGTTTCACCACAGAGGCACAGAGCACAGTAATAAAATGCTGCAAAGAGCGCAAAGCGTTGCTCCTCTTTCGGAAAGAGGAGCATTCGAATTTCTTCTCTTCTCTGTGCGCTCGGCGTCTCTGTGGTGAGACTTTCTTTCGTCGTTCTTGGTGCTTTTGGCGCACGCCGTATTCTGAGGCGGTTGCGCGACGGGAGGAGATCAAGATAGAAAGGCGGTGTTCTGCATTGAAATCAGCACGCTACCTGGGAGGTGAACCATGGTGAGATATTCACCCAAGTTGACCTTTGGTCCTGAAACGGCGGATTGGCAAGAACGCTTAAACCCCGAGCGCATGCGGCGGCAGCGCGTCGACCGCGCGCAAATGCTCATGCGCAAGTACGGCATTGCCGCGATTCTCGAAGCCAACCACCACAACATCCGCTATCTGACTGCACTCAAAGGCTTTGCCTACCCGATGTGCCGCTATGTGCTCTTTTTCGCCGAGTACGAGCCGGTCATGTACGAGCACGATGGCTACTATCACCAGATGCCCGATCAGTGCCCGTGGATAAAAGAGTGGCGTCCCGCCCGTTCATGGCTGACGGGGGCTCCGGGTCCGGAAGCCTGCGCAACCGAGGCGAAAGCCTTTGCTGCCGAGATCAAAGCAGAGCTGGAGAAAAAGGGTTTGCTTGGTGAAAAACTTGGCTTAGGCAGTTTTGACGGCACGGCGCGCGAAGCGCTGGTCAATGCGGGTGTCAAGAACATCGTTGACACGCGTAATCTCATGCTCGAAGCGCGCATGATCAAGAACCAGGACGAGATCAGCTGTCTCAAGACATGCGCTGCAATGGTGGACGGTGTGTGGTTTCGCATCTGGGAGAATTTGAAGCCGGGGATGAAAGATACGGATCTAATGACGCTCGGCTCGGCGGCCGGATATGAGGTGGGTCTGGAAGCCGCGGTGCCGGGTGGTTGGCGTAGCGGACCGATGACCTTCGATCGGGGCTGCCACGCAACGAGCCGCATCATCCAGGTCGGCGATCTTGTTTATGGCTCCTACTGCGGTGCAACGTACATGGGATACGGCAGCTGCACCTATAGAACGTTCATTGTCGGCCGCGAACCGACCGCGAAAGAGAAGGATTGGTACAAAGAGGTGCATGACCGCATCGATGGTGTCATTGACGAAATCAAGCCGGGAAAAACTACAGCCGATGCGGCAAAACATTTTCCGCCGGCCACCAAATGGGGATACAAGAGCGAAGTGGAAATACTTGCGAGCGAGATCGGACATGGCATCGGGCTCGGCACCAGCACAGGTTACGATATGCCGATCATTAACAGGCTCTGGTCTTTAGAACACCCCCAGGCGTTTGCAGAGGGGATGACGCTGGCGATCGAGTCGCGCGAAGGTGAGACACGGGTCGGCGGCGTAAGGCTCGAGAATATGCTCGTCGTGACCAAGAACGGTGCGGAGATCATGGACTACTTCCCGCGCGAGGGAATTCTCGTCGCGCCGCGATAAGAAGGAAAGACAAGTTGACCGCTTCCTCACGCCAAGGGCCAAGAACGCCGGAGCGAGCCTCAGGATGGCTGATACGGTGGCCCGGTAAGTGTCCGAGCCGGGGTTGGTACGTCAGACTCGAACGGCTCTTCGTGTGAATCCGGTCTTCTCGGTTGTGTCGGCGTGTTCTTGTGCCCTCAGCGTCACAGATTCAGTTATAGAAAAATATATCCTTGGCTCTCTTGACGTAATGGTACTCTTTTGATCGGATTTGCGCATTCGACGAGAAGCGATGGTGCGATTGTTTGGTGATAAGTTCCCATGCGGCGGCACTTTGACTTTGAAAAGAAGCACACACAAACCTGGCAAGGAGGGTAAGGCAATGAGGCAACATATTTCAAATAAAGCCAGCAACGGTCAAAGCTGGAAAAGTATTACGCGCCCACTCAACTTCGTTTTGGCGATGGTCTTCGTAAGCCTCATCGTTGGAGCGGGTGCTCAGGCACAGCCTCTAAATTTCCGCGCCCATCTCTCTGGAAAGGAGGAGGTGCCGCCAGCAGCTACTCGGGCGCAGGGACAGGCGGTCTTCCAGCTTTCGAAAGACGGTGAGAGCATGCACTTTCAGCTCAATGTCGCAAACATCGAAAATATCTTGCAGGCCCACATCCATGTCGGGGAACCCGGGGTAAACGGCCCAGTCGTTGCCTTTCTCTATCCATCGGGACCGCCGCCGATTCTGATACCCGGTCGCTTTCAGGGGGTTCTTGCTGCTGGCGTCATTACATCTGCCAATCTCGTTGGGCCTCTAGTTGGACAGACACTTCAGGACCTCGTCCAGAATATGATGGACGGAAATACCTACGTGAATGTGCACACGTCTCAGTTTCCGGGGGGCGAGGTTCGCGGTCAGATCAGGTAGGCTGAGCTTCTCTTTCGCGATATACAACTTGCCACCAGGACGGTCGTCCGTGTCTGGCCGAGGCGTTCTACTCAGGAGTTTCGGTGTCCGTACGCCCTGAGGAGGCGACTCAACGCGCTGCCCGCATCGCCCTCTCTTAAATCCTTCCGTTAGCTAGAGACCTGATTACTTGTGAGGGCGTTGCAACCGTAAGACCGGGAAGTCGGTGAAGATGCTTGGTATTCCAAGTGCAGACGTGAGAAACATCGTTATCAAGTGCTGTGGCGGCGAGATACAGATCAAAAAGTCGCTCGCGCGCCCCTCTCCAGTTCGGCGTCAACGCCTCGAAGGTCAGGTAAGTTCCGGGTTTGGGAGTCAGTAGGGAGCAAAAAGAAAGGTAAGCTTGACACGCGCGAAGCGCTTCAGCTAGGTCGACAGGAGAGGTAACGCGCTTGGGACTGGTAACTACAGCGAGAAACTCCAGAAGGTTCTGCTGCGCGATGGAGCTGCTCAATCTGCCCTCTGCTGCTAGCGTCACGATTCTCCGAGACTCGAGGCGCAGCTTTGTTTCCGGCTCTCGCCCGCTTTCCTCACCGGGTTTGTGAAAGAAGGCATAGATGAGGACGTTAGAATCGATCAGCCAAGATGTCGTCATAGAGATCTTCTCTGTCGACAATGAGAACCCGCCCCAGATCGGCTCCTGGCAGAGGAACCTTTCTTTTTGTCGCGCTCGCTCCCATTTGCTCCTCTAATCCCTGTTCACAGAGGTCCCAGACCTGTTCAGAAATGCTCTTTTTTTCCTTTTCCGCCATGGCATGAATTTTGCGCAGAAGCATGCGGCGCTTAGGCGCCACCGAGAGCGTCACTTTCCCGGAAGCTAGGGTTGCGCGGGTCATCCTTTGACTCATCGTTGCACTCCTTTAGTCACGTATTAGCCTATTACCACTTCGAAGTAGTAATAGCAATCCGCGGCCGCGGTATTCACCACCTCGCGTTCTGGTACTCCTCCGCCATAGCCCCTCGATACGCGCTTGGCGCTACTCGGGCTGACGGGTGGGAGGTCCGATTCATAGCGACCGAAAGGTCGAGTAACAAGGGGAAGAAGACGTTCGCAGATAAACGCGGCTCAGCCGGCGAGCGAATGGCCCTTCGATACGGTTTGCAGCCTACTCAGGGCAAACGGAGTTGAGGAGTCCGTACGTCCTGAGTAGCCGACGCACGCGCTGCGGTATCGAAGGGGCTACTCGACTCCTAGCAAGGGGCCACGTCGGCCGTTTGCAAGAACTTCACATCCGTGAAAGATTAGCGCGCGGGAATTTTCATGCCTGTTAGTGTTCTCAAAGATATCACTGTCATCGAGTGTGCGACGTTTGTCACCGGCCCTTACGCGACGGTGCTGCTGGCCGATCTCGGCGCTCGGGTGATCAAGATCGAGTTTCCTCCCGACGGCGATCCCTATCGCTATTTCGCGCCCGATCCTCACTTCAGCTTTAATTTTGCCCATCTGAATCGCAATAAAGAAAGCCTGGCGCTTGACCTCAAGACGAACGAAGGCAAAACAATCTGTCATGATCTGATCCCCAAGGCGGATGTTTTCGTGGAGAACTTCCGCCCGGGAACGGCCGAGCGAATAGGACTCGGATATGATGCTCTGCGCCAGTCAAACCCGAGACTGGTATATTGTTCGATCTCAGCATTTGGGAAGAGTGGTCCCTACGTGGACAAGCCTGGCTTCGATACCTTGGGGCAGGCAATGAGCGGTCTCTTGAGTTTATTGACGGACCCGGATGAGCCAAAAGTGATGGGAATGGCATTGTCTGATTACGTCACAGGGCTTTCCGCCGCTTACGGTATTCTGGGAGCCCTGCTGGCGCGAGAAAAAATTGGGCAGGGCTGCAAAGTCGAAACTTCTCTGTTGCAGGCGACCCTTTCGTTCATCGGCGAAACAGCTGCCGGATATTTGCGCACGGGGAATCTCCCCGATCGCATGGCTCGAGTGAAAAACGCGCATGCGTTTGCGTTCCAGTGCAAAGACAAGCTGTCGATCGTGATTCATTGCTCTGTGCCGGAAAAGTTTTGGCTGGGCCTGCTAGAGGCGATTGAACGGATGGACCTTAGCGTAGACGCGAGATTCACCAATAGAGATGCCCGAAGACATAATTATAAAGAACTCGAGCGAGAACTCTCCACTGTGTTTGTGACAAAGAATCGCGAGGAGTGGCTGCAACGCCTTGAAGCCCATGATGTGCCCGTGGCACCTCTGTATAATGTAGCGGAAGTGCTAAAAGATCCCCAGGTTGCGCATCTCAAAATGACCGAAACCTTAGCGCATCCGAAAGCCGGAAATCTTGCGTTTATCGGTCCGCCGGTGGATTACACCGGCTTGCCCAGAAAGGATTCAAAGCCGCCGCCGCTTGTGGGCGAGCACACAAAGGCCATTCTGTCTAGCGCCGGCTATGATGACCAGTATATCGGGCTGCTGTCACAGCAAGGGGTGATTAAGCTCGCCCACGCTTGACCGGAGCGCGAAGCCTGTAAGAACAGGAAGATTTAACCGCATAGAACGCAAAGAGCGCAAAGCGAAAGAAATCAAGAAGAAATTTAACCGCAAGAACGCAAACCGAGCAGAGATCACAAAGAATTTTCCGGGGCGGCGCTTAAGAAATCAAATCTTCTATGTGTGCTTGGCGCTCTTGGCGCGAAAAGATGTCTTGTGTTCCTTGCGGTTAAGCTCTCTTATCTTCTTGGCGGTTTTTAGAGAGGAACTTTGAACGTCGAACCTCGAACTTCGAACCTTTTTGAGAGGAACGAACATGATCTATGACATTGAAATCAATTCGGCGGCACATTATCCGGCTGCCGGGGTTGTTGGCTTAGTGGAACTGGCGGAGCAGGTCGGGTTCGGCGCATTCTGGAAGGGAGAATCGAACAGCACCGATCCGGTAGTCATGCTCTCGGCGGTCGCGAGCCGCACAAAGACAATCAAACTCGGGACCGCCATTTACCATATATATGGACGCAGCCCGGTGACCCTCGGTATTCAGTCGGCGACATTGCAGGATCTCTCGGGGGGCCGCCTGCTCCTGGGACTCGGCGTTGCCAACAAGAGCATTGCGGGTTGGCACGGCGGCGTCTTTGACCGGCCGCTGCGGCGCGCACGCGAATACATTGAAATCGTACGGCGAGTTGCCGCTGGCGAGCGCGTGGAGTATGAAGGCGAGATCTATCAGACGGGCAAGCGCTTCCAGCTATCGTGGAAACCGGACCACCCTACGCTGCCGATTTATCTTGCCGGGCTGGGGCCGCAGATGACGAAGTTGGTGGGAAAAATCTCGGACGGCGTCTTCATCAACATGGCGACACCGGCCAAGGTGAAGGAGATCGCCGAACGAGTGCGCGAGGGGGCGAAGGAGGCCGGGAGGGATCCGAGCAAAATTGAAATCATATCTAAATGTCGGGTCTCGTTGAATGCGGATAGGGCGCTGGCGCGCTCCAAGTTACGACAGGTGTTGACCTTCTACAATATCGCCGATCACTACAGCGACATGCTCCGCGGCATGGGTTTTGAAAAGGAAGTCAACACGATTTATGAAGCGTTTCAGAAGAACGGCTTCAAATCGGCCATGGCCGCCCTGACCGACGACTATATGGACAGGCTGCCCGTCGTGCCGGCCACATCGGTCAGTGAAATCAAAGAAAGGGTAGCGGCCTTTGCGGATGCGGGTGCGACTCGCTTGGTCATCCCTTATGTGCCTGTCACAGAACCGGTAGTTGACGATGCGAGGAAATTTTTGGAAGCTTGGGGGGCTTCTTAAGCGGTCTCGCGTTCCGGGTTTCGGGTCTCGAGTTGACTTCAGGAGGAAGCCTGAAAGCGCGAATGGCTTAGCGCATCAGGAAACTATTAGAGGATCAGACGGGCGGAATGGCGGCGGGGAAATTAACCCGAAACTCGAAACCTGAAACTCGAAACTGAAATTTGACGGAGGAAAAGTTCCATGTGTGATTTTGCTGCCGATGCTGCGGCTGCCGAACAACTAATGGTCGGCCGAACGTTGACCGTCGCTCGCGTGCGCGAGCTCAACGCCAAAGATTATTTTTACCAAATGCTAAAAGACAACCCGGAGATGTTAAAGATATATCCGGGGATCGAAAATGAGTTGCTTCAAGGAGCAATCGATTGTCACATCCATGCTTATCCCGATTTCGTGCATCGCTCGCAGGACATGATTCAAATCGCCGTCGAGGCCTCGAAGTGCGGCATGCGCGCCATTGCTTTCAAAGATCACTGGAACGTAAGCGCAACAGCCGCTTACTTGACGCAGCGCCACATCGACTCACTGGTGGAGCGCGGCGAGCTGCAACATCGCGTTGAAGTCTACGGCGGCGCGGGAACATGCCACGGCATGCGGCCAGAGTACATTCGCGTCGGTCTGCAGTATCCGAACTTCAAAATGATCTGGTTTCCCACTTTCACTTCGCTGGGCTTCTGGCGCGGCGCCGGACATCCGGAAAAGGGCGGCGTCCGGCTCGTCGGTGAAGACGGCAAGGTTTTACCCGAAGTCAAAGAAATTTTGGAAATGGCAGTGGAAAAGAAAGTCGGAATCGGTTTCGGGCACACCGATTTTCAGGAACTGCTTCCGCTGGCCAGACTCGCCAAGGAGATCGGAGTGCGCGCGACGCTGGATCACCCGCTGCTCGAGCTAAACAAGCTGTTGCTCGACGAAATGAAGCAGCTGCGCGATCTGGGTGTTTATGTCGGCACCTACTGCCAGCCGATGATTCCCAGTCTATACCAGCCGGTTGCGGATCCAATGGAAACCATCCGCACGATCAAAGAGATCGGTCCGGACCGCTGCATAATCGGCAGCGATTTCGGTCAGGTGTTGCACATGGACGCCGTCGACGGCATGCGAGTTTTTATTCGCGCCCTTCTCGGATTCGGCATCAAACCCGAAGAGGTCAACGTTATGCTCAAAGACAATCCGGCCAAACTCATGTGGCTCGACAGTTAGGAGCAAAGCGCAGAGCGCTAAGCGCAAAGGCGGACAAGAAGTTAACCGCAAAGAACGCAAAGAACGCAAAGAATTTTTCTGAGGCGCAGGGCGCCCAAGAAAATCGAATCTTCTTTGCGTGCTTGGTGCTCTTGGCGCGACAAAAAGATGTCTTTGTGTTCCTTGCGGTCTTTGCGGTTAGATCCTTATCTCAGTTCCACAACTGTTTCGTTGCCAGGCGCGCGCCTTCCGCCATCGCCTGGAACTTGGCCCATACCACCGTTGGATGGACCTCCGGGTTGTACGTTGCCTGCGAAGAGAAGCCGCAATCTGAGCCGGCAATGACGTTTTCTCGTCCCACCAGCTTGGCGTAGCGGCTGATTCGCTCGGCGATTAGCTCCGGATGTTCGACGATATTGCTGGCATGAGTGATCACGCCCGGGATGATAACTTTACCTTCGGGCAACTTCACTGTTTCCCAAACATGGTACTCGTGCTCGTGGCGCGCATTGGCAGCTTCAAACAGAAACGCGCCGGCATTAACTTTCAAGATAAGATCAACGATGTCCTTTAGCGGGGCGTCATGGACGCGCGGCCCCTCGTTGATTCCATAGCAGGTGTGGAAACGGATTGTTTCGAGCGCGATGCCCCGGAGCGCATGATTTAGCGCTTCGATAGATCTCTCGCCGATCTTGCGCCGCTCGGCAGAGCTCAGAGATGGATCATGGCTGTGCACTTCGGTTAGCCAGGGATCGTCGATCTGCAGGATGAATCCGGCGTCGACGATGGCCTGGTATTCAGTGCGCAGCGCATCGGCGACGGCTTGCAGATATTCTTCATCGGTCCGGTAGTACTCATTGGTACCGACGCCGCTCGGTGCCACTGCCGGCATGAACGCTTCTTCGACCTTCACGGAAGCAAGAGCGGCCTTCAGATTCTCGATGTCTTTCTGAATCACCAATTGGCCGCGATAACTGACCGGACCGGTGCAGACCATCGGAGTGCGCGGTGCTATGCTTGCCCCCATCATGCGCCGGCTGAAGTATTGTTCATAGTACTCCGGGAAGGCATCCACTTCCGCCGCCCATTGCTTCCACGAGCCTCGTTGCGTGCCCTTCGGTTCAAAACCAGCGAGGCGCTCGCGCACGTAGGCGTAGAATCCGGGCTTTGCCTGCTCGCCGTCGGTCACAACATCGACGCCGCAGTCAGCTTGTTTGCGAACAACCTCGGCTATGGCATTCTGAACGCGCCGGGCGTAGGCATTTTCGTCGTAGGTTTCGCCGTTGAGTTTTGCCTTCATAAGATCGAGCAACTCTTTCGGACGCGCCAAACTCCCGCAGTGTGTGGTCAAAATGCGATTCGTGCTCCGTTTCATGATTCACCTCGTCACGGTGGTTCTTAGGAAATATCGCAGATAGCCCCAAGACGCAACGTCACTCTTGTCCAAAATCTCCCCTGGCCCCTCCCTTCGACCACGCTCAGGGCATGCTTTTCCAAAGAGGGGAAACGGTCCTCATTAGAGATTTCCCCCTTTGGAAAAAGGGGGATCAGGCGGGATTTTCCTAGCGGTCAGCGAACAAAATTTCACGAAGGCCGCGATTTAAAAATGACAAAAACTCCAAAATATCATAGGCAAATCAATCTCCAGCCACGGAACTTTTATCTATTTTGGACAGCAGTGACGCAAAGTATTCAATGCCCCCCTACTCCTTCGCAGCCAACCCGAGAACAAATTCCGAAATCCGAAGCACGAAATCCGAAACAAAATCAAATTGTACGAAAACCAAAACTCGGATTGTTTGAAATTTTTGCTGTTTGGTCATTTGAATTTGTTTCGAACTTCGAATTTCGTGCTTCGAATTTTCTATTTGTCGTCGGGTGGTCCCTGTCTTTTCCCGCTGATCTTTTTCGGTTAACCTGCCCTGATTTTACGCAGCGATGTTTAACATGGCTTCTATGGAGCGCAAATGGTGGCTCGTGATCGCCGGCTGTATGACGCATGCCGTCAACACCGGGTTTAGCTACTTTGGCATGAGCGCTTATTTTCCTTCCTTCGAGCGCGAGTTTGGTTGGAGCCGAACGGCGATTTCAGGCGCGTTTTCGCTTGCCCGCATCGAATCCGGACTTTTGGGTCCCATCGAGGGATTTCTCACCGATCGGGTGGGCGCGCACCGGATGATCTTTATTGGCCTCATCATCTGTGCCCTGGGTTTTTTTTCGCTCAGCCTGGTGAACTCACTGCCCATGCTTTACATCGTCATCGTTCTTGGCATCGTCCTTGGCTCCAGCTTGGGTTACAACATGCCGATCAGCGTCCTGATCGCGAAGGTTTTTCGCGAGCGAAGGAGTCTGGCTTTTGGCATCTTTCGAATGGGGCCGGGCATCTCCGGGCCATTGGTGCCCCTGGTGGGTTGGATGATTAGTGTCTGGGGCTGGCGAACGGCCGCAGCGACATCGGCAGTGATTCTTTTAATGGTCGGCTTTCCTATGGCGTGGTTGATTCGGCGCATCTACGTGGAGGAGGAAGCTCGAGACAATCACGGCCCCGTCCAGCAAGAAACGGCCAGCCATGCAATACAGATCTTTACCGATCCACAATTTACGTTAAGCGAAGCGATGCGGACGAGATCGTTTTGGACGCTCTCGACCGCGATGGCCCTGCGTCACATGGTGACTGAAGGAGTGTCGGTCCATTTTGTTATTCTGCTAGTCGATCGGGGTTGGAGTACCGAAGCCGCCAGCGGGCTCCTGGGGATCTCCGCGCTAATCGGTGCGCCGGCCCGCCTCGGAATGGGCTGGCTCGGAGATCTATTGGACAAGCGCCGGCTCGTAATGGCGCTGCTACTTTCGTTGGCAGTCTCCGTATTTTTGATGGGCTGGACGGCCGAGCCCCTGATTTTCACGCCTTTCATGGTGATTTATTCGTTTTCCTATGGAGGTCTGGCCGCGTTGCAGGAACCCATTCGAGCCGACTACTTCGGGACGCGGGCTTTTGCAACGATTCAAGGCATGAGTCGCTCAGTCCAAACGGTCGGAACGTTTCTGGGCCCCATCGTTGCCGGATTTCTCTTCGATATTACAAACAGCTACACAATCGCATTTGGAATATTTGCGCTCGTTAGTTTGCTTGCCACGTTGTGCATGTTACTGGCCAAGCCACCTTCCCTCACTCCTCGCCCTCTCCCAGAGGGCGAGGGCGAAAAAGAAAACAAAGACAAAAGACGATTCTAATCGCAAAGAACCTAGCGCGGCAGAGCCGCAACCAAAGTCGAAAACCGACACACCTCACCACGAAGTGTTTCATGATGTTACGCTCGCCCAGACACGATGAAAGTACCCTCACGATTGTCATCTGTCCCACCGCAGGACTGTCATCCTGAACGGAAGTGAAGGATCTGCTTTTATGTTTCTTGTTCCGTTTCGAAGAAGAAAGCAGATTCTTCGTCGCGGCTCTCCTCAGAATGACAGCCGGTGTCCAGGGCACGGGAATTATATGGCGCCACCCTAAACCCACTTTCGAAGGAGTGTTTCATTAGCTTACGCTCGCCCGCAGAGGATGAAAATCGAGGCAGCCCATTACCCCAACGCCAATATCGAGAAGGTCCGGCATTCCCTGCCCTCGCTACGCGCTTCGCGCTACTCGGGGAATCGGAAGGGGATGCCGTGTCCCCGAGTAGTGATCTTCCGAGATCGCGTATCGAGGGGGTACGGCCCTGTGAAGCATACGCGGGTGACCGCTCTGGGGCCGCTGTCCGTTCACTCCCTCTCCACCCCGATTTTCGAAGGAGGTCACGAAGAGCACGCAGCAAAGAAGTTTGAGATAATTAAGTTCCGAAACTTCGTGGCCTTCGTGCGCTTCGTGGTGTAATCGTTTGTACTCGTTGATTCGCTGACTTGCCGGCCTTCGCTCAGAAATTTGCGCGGGCCGCAAAAATTCTCAGACAATTACAAGGATCGCAGAGAGAAGCCGCTAGGCGCAGGGCGCCCAACAAAAATCGAATCTTTTTGGCGGCCTTGGTGCTCTTGGCGCGACGAAAGCAGGATCGGGAGTGGAGGGAAACTTCGAACCTCGAACGTCCTCAAGCCCGGTGGGCTATTGTACGATCAAGGCTTCGCCCGGTTCGATCGTCACATGGCGGATTTTAGCCGGTAAATCGAACGGACTGTCGATGCGAACGCCTTGTGGGTTCTCGGGGGTGCGCGAAAAGAAGCTCACGAGTTCTTGCACAACCTGGTTAGGCAGCGGAAAGCCGTGAACTTCCGCCGATTCAAGTTGAAACTGACCGCGACCGTTCTGTGAGTGAAGAAGACCGCGCGCCCTGATTGGGGCTTTGCCGGAGAGATAAAAGAATGGGTCGGTGACACCGCGCGACCCGCGCTGCCTCTTGAACTCGTCGATATCTACAACGATGTACCCGCTAATTCGGTTGCCGCCCAGCAGATTAATTTCGGGCTGTGACAACCCGTTGGCGAGTTTCTCCTTGGCGTGAAAAGCAAGATACGAATTAACCTCTTCCTGGCTAACGACCGTTTGTTTTTTCCGGACCGGCTCGGCTGCCGCATTGTCGGCGATCGCCTCGATTTTCTGCTGTAAGTGATCGGCCTTCTGTTGCGTCAGCTGAGACGCCGCTGGCAACACAAAAGTCAGGCTAAATGCCGCCAGGACAACGAACGCGCGGATATTAGTGAGAAGCATCCCTACAAGGTAACAAATCTGTTGAGAAACCAAAGCGCAGTAACAGGCGAAAACCGGAGTACTGGAGTGGTGGAGTCATGGAATGTTGGATTTGAAAACCAATTCTCCAGTACTCCAATACTCCGTTTCTATGTTTGTTCCGCTGCTTGCAAAACTGCAAGCGTCATTGTTAACTCTTGTGTTTAGTCGCTAAAGGAGATGTTTTTTCATGGATGAACATTTGAAGCCGCGAAGTCGTGTGATTACCGACGGTCCAGACCGCGCGCCATCCCGCGCGATGCTCAAAGCCGTGGGTTTTACCGATGAGGATTTATCACGGCCGATCATCGGTGTCGCCAACACCTGGATCGAGATTGGTCCGTGTAATTTTCACTTGCGTCGTCTTGCGGCCAAAGTCAAAGAAGGCATTCGCGCGGCCGGCGCGACACCGATGGAGTTTAACACGGTCTCCATTTCTGATGGCATCAGCATGGGCGTGGAAGGCATGAAGTGCTCGCTCATCAGCCGTGAGGTGATAGCGGACTCCATCGAGCTTGTCGCGCGCGGCAATCACTTCGACGCTCTGGTGTGTCTCTCGGGTTGCGACAAGACTAACCCCGGCGTGGTGATGGCGCTGGCGCGCCTCGATATCCCCGGTCTTGCGCTCTACGGCGGGTCGATTGCGCCCGGCCATCTCGGCGACAGCACTCTCACGATCCAGGATGTTTTTGAAGCAGTAGGAGCATTT
The DNA here is from genome assembly GCA_964410485.1 of uncultured Syntrophobacteraceae bacterium. Classification (GTDB taxonomy): domain Bacteria; phylum Desulfobacterota; class Binatia; order UBA9968; family UBA9968; genus CAYPHJ01. Next base: position 46,469 of record CAYPHJ010000012.1, on the reverse strand, counting down.
AGCAGCGGCAGAATCAAAGAAGAGCACTTCAAGGCCGTGGAAAATGCGGCTTGCCCGGGAGCGGGCGCGTGCGGTGGTCAGTTTACCGCCAATACCATGTCTACGGTTATGGAATTTCTCGGTATCTCGCCGATGGGCAGCAACGGTATCCCGGCCACAGTTGTGGAAAAGGACGAGGCCGCATTTAATGCCGGCAAGCTGGTGGTCGAGTTGCTGCGGAAAGATCTTCGCCCATCGCAGATCCTCACACGCAAATCCATTGAAAATGCTATTGCCGCCGTGGCGGCAACCGGTGGCTCCACGAATGCGGTTCTGCACTTGCTTGCAATCGCGCGCGAAGCCGGCGTGGAACTCACGATCGATGACTTTGATCGCATCAGTTCACGCACGCCGCTCATCGCCGATCTCAAGCCCGGCGGTCGTTTTGTCGCCAATGACCTTTACGCAGCGGGAGGCATTCAACTCGTAGCCAAGAGACTCGCGGAAGCAGGTTTGCTTCACCGCGACGCCATGACGGTGAGCGGAAGGACGGTCGGGGAAGCGGCACAAGCGGCAAAGGAAACGGCCGGTCAGGAAGTGGTCAGGCCTATCTCTAACCCGCTCAAGCCGACAGGAGGATTGGTGATTTTGAAAGGCAATCTGGCTCCAGAGGGCTGCGTTGTCAAAGTTGCCGGGCATGAGCGACTGATTCACAAGGGCCCTGCTCGCGTTTTCGATCGTGAAGAGGACGCATTCCAGGCAGTGCAGATGGGAAGAATCAACGCGAATGACGTTGTCGTCATTCGCTATGAAGGACCCAAGGGCGGGCCCGGGATGCGCGAGATGCTTGGGGTTACGGCTGCCCTGGTCGGTGCCGGCTTGGGTGATTCCGTCGCGCTGCTAACCGACGGGCGGTTCTCCGGCGCGACGCACGGTCTCATGGCCGGCCATGTGGCGCCGGAAGCGGCTCGGGGTGGTCCCATTGCCGCAGTCCGCGACGGTGACTCGATTATTTTCGATATCAACGCGCGCCGGCTTGATCTTGAGATCTCGGAGCAAGAACTCAGCACCCGGCTACGGCAGTGGTCTGCCCCGCCACCCCGATACAATACGGGAGTGATGGCCAAGTATGCCAAGCTCGTGTCATCGGCTTCCGAAGGCGCGGTGACGGTTTGAACTCCTGGAGCACTGGGGTGCTGGAGTAATGGAGTGATGCTCTAAAAACCAGTACTCCGATACTCCAGTACTTCAACACTCCATTCTTTTCGCGCTTGTTTGACACCCTTCAGCTACATTGGATAGTGTCTACGCCAAAACTCAGCGGAGGAAAGAGAAATCATGGCTCTCGAGTTCGTCACGAATCAAGAAATCATTCTGGCGGCGCGGCGCAACCTCACGCAGGACGTGTGGGACTATCTGAGCGGCGGGGCAGAGTCGGAGACTACGATGCGGCGAAACCGCCTCGGGTTCGACAGTTTGGCGCTACGGCCGCGCGTGCTGGTGGATGTCTCCAAGATCGATACTTCTACTACTTTTCTGGGTCAGAAACTGCGTATTCCCGTGATGTTAGCACCCATTGGATCTTTGCAGACCATCACACCTGAAGGCGGAGTGGCTGTTGCCAAAGCTGCGGCGCAATTTGGCACGATGAATTTCGTCAGCTCTGTCACACAACCGAGTCTCGAGGAGATCGCCGCCAGCACAGACCACCCGAAAATCTTTCAACTGTATATCCGGGGCGGTTTAAACTGGTGTGAAGAAATCATTCAGCGCGCTAAAGAGGCCGGATATAAGGCGCTCTGTTTGACCGTGGATACCGCCCACTATAGCCGCCGCGAGCGTCAGATGATGAATCGCTGGTTGCCTCCGAGCAAGCGCGTGGAGTCTAATCGCCTCTATCAAGCAATGTTGACTTGGGAAATGATGGACGCGATTAAGAAAATGGCCCGCCTGCCTTTTATTTTAAAGGGAGTCGCGACAGCAGAAGATGCCAAGGTCGCGATCGATCACGGTGTTGATGTAATCTATGTGTCAAACCACGGCGGGCGGCAGCTCGATCACGGTCGTGGCACCATCGATGTTCTTCCCGAAATCGTCGAAGCGGCAGCGGGCAATGCGGAAATTCTCCTGGATGGAAGCATCCTGCGCGGGACGGATGTCCTTAAGGCTCTGGCCCTGGGAGCCAAGGCCGTGACGATCGGCAAGCTTCAAGGATGGGGGCTAGCCGCGGGAGGCGCCGCTGGATTGGTGCGAGTTCTTGAGTTGCTCGAAGAAGAGCTGGTGATCGATATGGGTTTGTTGGGAGTGACCCAGGTCGATCAGTTGAACTCGAGCTACGTTTGCGCGGCGCAGCCTGCAACTCTGCCGCATGAAATGAGTGCCTTTCCACACATGCCGGACGGTCGATTGCTGTAATCAGCCAGTGTTCAGTCGACAACGACTATGAACCTAGAGCGGTACAACCGTAATCAGAGAAGTGAAGATACGCATCACCATGAAGGGGCCACGAAGTGTTTCATGGTCTTACGCACGCCCACAGACGATGAAAATGAGCACTCGCCCTAGCCCCACATATCAGGACTGTCATCCTGAACGAAGTGAAGGATCAGGAAGACGTCACTCCCCTTCGATACAACCTTGCGGTCTACTCAGGGCGGGCGGCCTCTTTATTTCCGATTCCCCGAGTAGCCACGTTTTGGTGGCGTATCGAGGGGCTGGACTCCCGTTTAAAGCATGCGGGAATGACGAGGTATGAAGTGCCCCCTTTTCAGTTCGCCGATGGTTTTCGCCTGCTTCAAGAAGGACGGCTAGCCGAGGCGATCACAGCGTTTCAGGAAATCGTCAAAGAACAACCGGACTTAGCAGAGGCGCATTACAATCTCGCCAACGCCTACGTCGGGCAACACGACTACGAACACGCGTTAGCTGCTTATCATGAGGCGATTCGCCTCAAACCCGCACTCGTCCAGGCGCATACGAATCTGGGGTTTACGTACGCGAGGTTGGGCCGGCATGAAGAAGCTCTGGCTGCATTTCGTGAGGCGATCCGCATCGAGCCCGAGTTTGTCGAGGCTCACCTGCAGATCGGGTTGGCGCACCTCGAACGTGAAGAATTCGAGCAGGCGGTCTCCCCGCTGAAAAATGCCATTCACCACGATCCGCACAGGGGTGAGAGCTACCGCGCCTTGGGTCGTGCATATATTGGTTGCGCGCGGCATGCGGAAGCGGCAGAAGTCCTCGAACAAGCCATGCGTCTTCTGCCGGAAGATCCCGAAGCGCACTTTTATCTTGGGATGGCGCTGTATGAGCTTGGTGAGTATCCTGGCGCATGCGACCTGTTTCACTGTGTCACAAGCCTTCAACCTGAAAACGCACGGGCGCATTTCAATCTCGCACTCGCCCATCTGGCTCGCGGTAACCGCGACAAAGCCAGAGAAATCTTCGCCAAGCTAGAAACCCTCGATCCCTCCCTAGCCGAAGAGCTACGCTTTGAAATCGAACGGGCAGGGTAGCGTTGCCAGTGTGACGGGGAACCGCTTTAGCATGGCCGTTGTTCCGCCGTCAGAGAAGTGAGCCTATCCTTGTTAACACGTGAGATACGCGTTACACGTGATCTCGATGTCCACGGCCCGCATCACCCTGACACTCGAAGCGCATTATAAAGATGTGATCGCTTTACTGCACTAAAAAATTGATTTGGGCAACAGCCCGTCAAGATTTGATTGATGACATGCGGCAGGATACGGTGCTTGCGCGGGCCGGCCAGTTGCCGAGGGTCGAAAATTCAAGATCAGAATGACTTGCCTATTTTGTCAGGTGCGATATCGGCTAAAGCCGACGTGTTCGTGACAGGTGACAAGGAAATCTTAGATATAGGTCGAATTAAAAAACTAGCAATTCTTTCCCCCAGACAATTCTGGGAGAAACTAAAGGCCCAACCACAGCGTAGAGCCGGACGCGAAAAACGCGCCGACCACGCCAGAGTTAGGCATCAGGACGCGCATGTCTTCTGTTGCATCGCACTACGAGACGCTTCTTGCTCCGGTGTACCTGTGGATGGTGGGTGGAATTGACAATGCGCTTGCCTTGGGCGCGAGTGACCTTGCTGGCTTTGCGCGTGGCGGGGGCCTCGCCGTTGATCTCGGCGCTGGCTTCGGGATGCACGCGATTCCGTTGGCGCGTGCCGGCTATCGGGTACTTGCGATTGACTCCTCGTCCTACCTGATCGAGCAACTTCGGTCGTTCAGCAGAGGATTGAACGTAGAAGCCGTCGTCTCTGACCTCATGCAGTTTCCGGAGTATCTGCCGCCGAATCAGAAGGCTGACCTTGTACTCTGCATGGGTGACACTCTTACGCACCTGCCTGACGAGACAGCAGTCGCGGAACTGGGCCAGCGCGTCGCGGTGTCGCTTGCTTCGGGAGGCCGGTTCGTTGCCACGTTCCGTGACTACACGACCTTGCCCACTGGCAGGGAACGGTTCATCCCGGTCCGCAGCGATGAGAGCCGCATCCACACGTGCTTTCTGGAAGACCAATCTGACCACGTGCTTGTGCACGATATAATCTATGAGAAGCACGAGGGCCGTTGGTCAATGCGGGTAAGCAACTACAGCAAACTCAAACTTTGGCCCGTCGCGGTTTGCCGCATTTTCCAATCGGTTGGACTCGTTACCTCTGTCGGTCCAGGTCCGCGCGGTATGCTGAGGTTGATCGCTGATGCCTGACCCCGGTAAACACAAACCCTCCACAAACGGGCTTCGCCCGCTCGTGTCATGGCCGTTTATCGGGATCGTGTTAGACCGCTTGATCTTCGGTCATAACCAGATCTCGGTGCCGGCGTGACCAGGTTGCTCATTGCGGCTGAATTTCTCCTGCTGATTGTCGTCGTCGGCGTGGCTGTATTGTCGCACACCGAGGATGTGGTGAGTACCTTCGCGACCTACGGCGATGCGGAGGAGGCAAGTGCCGTTGACCGTGAATAATCGCGGCCGTTTGTGCCCCGGCATTGGTCGTCCACCTCTCCGTGGAGGTACTTGGAGTTCTTTGAGATGTGTGGTAACAGGCTTCGGTAAGTTGCGACAAAAAACGGGAATGTTTGGCCTAAACCCGGTGCTTCAGACCGATCGCTAGCGCGCCGGCTGACCTTTGCGTTAGACATGACAAGGGGAGAGAGATGGCTCTGCAGCATCCAAACATGACGGTGGCACATCGGCAGTTGACCGCGAAGGAGCGCCAGATGCTCCAGAAACCGGTGCTCGTTCACGTTGGCATCGTTTTGCCAGACGAGACACCTCACGTATCGGCGATGTGGGTGGATCTGGACGGTGAGGATATCATTCTCAACACAGCGGAGGGACGGACCAAGGCCAACGTTCTGCGCCTCGGGAGCCCCGTCGCGCTCAGTGTCCTCGATCCTGAAAACCCCTACCGCAACCTCGGCCTGCGCGGCCGCGTGGTCCAGGTCATTAGTGAAGAGCAGGGCGCCGGCGCTGGGATCAACCGCCTTGCCAAGAAGTATCTCGGAGTGGAAGAATACCCGTATCGCGCCCCGGGAGAGCGACGGGTGCAGTTTCGGGTGCGGCCCGAGGTCGTCAGCGGTTGGGGCAAAGACTAGCCTGAGCAGTTTTGGGGCGTACCTCCGTTGTTTCTGCGGAGGACAAATCCAACGGGTATTGACCCCACGGGCCACACCAACTTGCGCGTCGGCATTCGGGTTGGGGAAAATCTTCCGTGGGCCTATACGGCATGGTCGCGGATATGTTTTCTGAAGACCAGCATTCCAAGCCGAAAGGTGCGTAAGCAACTGCCTGTGTTGCAGTGCGCAGCGTGCCGCGAGTATCTCATCGAAGACACCGTTATGGGGCGCATCGATACTCTGCTCGGTCGAACAGATAGCACTGCCGAGCTTGAAGTGATTCGTTACGCTGCCTGATAGGGCGTCTAATAATAAACAATCAGCTTGTGAAAACAATCAGCTTGTGAAAGCCGTGCGGCTAGCTCGCTCCGCTCGCATGCCCTTCGCTTCTCAGCCTTCGCGTTATACCATATGAAACAGAGCAGATTTCTCAAACAGATTGCCGAACGGTGGGGGTTTCTTTGCCCGTTTTGCGAAAGCTTCTCCACTGCATATGGAATCCATGTTGCCTTGAAAGTGATCGATCACATGGAACCTTCCCACGCAGTCGCTGCTGCAATTTGGTCAGCTGTCACCGGCGTGGACTCAGCTCTATCCTGGCTCGTAACCTGGAAACTACCGGCTTGCCTAGAATCTACTCGGTTAAAGGCTCGCAGATTGTCGTGTGGCCCCAGCTTCTCCGGCTACCGGAATGCGCTTTAGCCGCACGGCATATGAGATCAGGTACCAGGTAAGGAACCAGGCGATAACGAACTCGCGCAATTCACTGTCTCCGAGGTTATTGAACGCAGGCTGAGGCAACCATTTTGCGACCCTAACAACCACAAACAACAGGCCTGCTGGTAACAAGGCAGCCGGGGCAAAAATCCAACCTTCCGAAGCCGCTAGAAAACCGCGCCGCATGATGGGCTTTTGATAACCCATCGAAACCCGCAATGGAGCCAAAAAGCCGCTCACAAAAATAAACAGCTCAACCATTAAGCGGGGCTTCTGATCGAGCCACGAACTTATGTTGTGTAGATTGGTCTCGTTTTGGTCGTTGACCTTGACCAGTAACTCCGGCGTGTCCCAACGAAAATACCACTGTCCCCAGCTCACCTCTTCGCCGGCGAAATAAATACACGCTAGCGACCAGGCGAGCAGCCAGTGACCCAAGATTGGAGACGGCAGCCGGTCACGATAACGCCAAAAAGCGTGTAGCCCAAACAGAATGCCGGGAATCAGCACTATGACGGTAAGGTGTTCGAATGCTCCGGCGCCTTCAGGTGAGTGGTCCTTTGACAACTGCCGCGCGAATCCCTCCGGGTCCAACCACGCATATAGCACCAAAAGGCCGAACAGAAGCAGGCTCGAGCCGCTGGCGAGTACATTGAATCCGCGTGGACTAGTTTGATCGTCGGGCATTGGTCTGAAGCTGCAATACCAGAGGTGAGGCGAGAGTCTGCCGGCTTGTTGACCACTTGTCAAGGCAAGAACACGCTTGCGCGCAAGACGCTGCCCGCGACTTTACCCCATGAAATGAGCGCCCGCACAAGGCTGGAGGAGGTATTTGGCTCGGCAACAGCGACGCCAAAGTTTGAAAAAGTATTTTTGCACCGGAAAGTAGCTAGCCCGGTGTCACCGATGACTACCCTCGACAATGTTTTTACGATCGTTGGCAACAACAAGATCTTTGGCGACAACATCCAAAACTTTTCCGCTAACCCGTATCGCCGGGTCGATCTCGTAGCTCAGCTAAACCATGCCGTTGATCATAAAGCCGCCATCGAGCTTCTAAAGGAGCGGCTGATGAAAATTTCCAATGTGGCGACCATCCCGGGGCCGGACATTGAAATTCTCGGATTTAATCTTGCCGGCCCGATCCTCGCTGTGCGCCCTTACTGCCACACGGATCACTACTGGCAGGTGTACTTCGACACCAATCGCGTTATTCGTGAGTCCTTTGGCGAGGCCCATTTCCCGGTTCCAGAGCAGCATTACGTTGTGCGCAATGCGGAAATGGCCGGTAATAGCCAGGCCATTGCACCGGAGATAGGCATGGAGCCACGGGCAGCATGAGGAAGACACGCTGATCGGCAGGGACGGCCGTTTGCCGCTTCTGCTTCCGTTTCATATTCAAAGGCTACAGAATCGGCCACCGTTCGGATTTCGTGAAATGATCGCGTCACGTTAGTCAGCGTCCCTCGGTTTTGCGGATCGCCGCCCACAGTTTGGGTGCGGTGTAAGGCATGTCGATGTGGTCAATTGCGAGGGGAGCCAGTGCGTCCATGACAGCGTTTGCGACGGCGGGCGGCGCGCCGTTGCATCCGGCTTCGCCGACACCTTTGACCCCCAAGGGGTTGAATGGATTGGGCGTCACGGTCTCGCCGAGCGTGAGCTCAGGCATATTGCTCGCGCGCGGCACCGCGTAATTCAACAACGAGCCGGTGAGAACCTCACCGTCGTCGCCAAAGAGCATCTGTTCGCAAAGCGCCTCGCCGAGACCCTGAGCTACGCCGCCGTGAATCTGCCCTGCGAGAATCATCGGGTTGATGACAACGCCGCAGTCATCGACCAGGATGAGTTTTTCAACCGTGAGCGCCCCAGTTTCCCGATCGATTTTCACCAAGGCAACATGCGCGCCGAAGCCCCAGGCTTCCCGCCTCGGATCAAAGAAAGCCGTCTCGTGAAGACCGGGTTCCATCTCGCGCGGTAATCGACCGCCATAAGCGGCGCCGGCAATTTGGCGCCAGGAAACTCTTCTGTCGGGAACTCCAGCCACTGCAAAACCTCCATCCGCAAGAACAATATCTTCGGGCGCCGCCTCCATTAAGTACGCGGCGATACGGCGGGCCTTTTCAGTGACACGGTCAGTAGCGATAGCCAAGGCCCCGCCGCCGGTGATAGCGCTACGACTGCCAAACGTGCCCACGCCTTGGGGAACCGCCAAAGTATCGCCGTGGCGAATTGCCACGTGATCCATGGAAACGCCCATCTTCTCCGCCACAATTTGGGCAAACACGGTCTCATGGCCCTGGCCATGGGAGCTCGAACCAGTGAGCACCGTAATTTCTCCGGTGCGCTCCACCCGAACTGTTGCGCTCTCAAAGCCGGCGCCGCCGCTCGGCTCCACGAAAGTCGAGAGGCCCACTCCAGCCAACTCGCCGCGGTTGCGCGCTTCGTCTCGCTGCCGAATGAGTTTTTCATAGTCGGATAGTCGCAGTGCCTCGGCCAGCGACTTTTCATAATCACCCGAGTCGTATTCGACGTTAACCCCAGTCCGGTACGGAAACTGCTCCGCACGAATAAAATTTTTACGCCGGATTGCGCGACAGTCCATGCCCAACTCCCGCGCCGCCTTGTCGATTAACCGCTCGATATTCAGCACCGACTCGGGTCTGCCGGCGCCGCGATAGGGTCCGGTGGGGATCGTATTTGTGAAAACGGCCACCACTTCAACCTGGCAGTTTGGGATCTGGTAGCAGCCCGGGGCCATCGCCATCATGCGCAGAGGCGGTATGGCGGAAAGGGAGTTCAGGTAGGCGCCGAGATTTCCGATCACGCGCACTTTCAAGCCGAGCATGGTGCCATCTTGCTTGAGGGCGAGTTCGGTCGTCATTACCTGGTCGCGTCCCTGATTCGTAGTGAGGAAATCCTCGCTGCGCGTGGAGATCCACTTTACGGGGCGACCCAGCTTAAGCGCCAGGTGGCAGGCCAACGCGTCTTCTCGATAGAGCAATCCTTTGCTGCCAAACCCACCGCCGACATCGGGTGCGATAATACGAATCCTGTGCTCAGGAAATCCAATCGCGATGGCCAGGTCCGCGCGTACGCGGTGCGGGCTCTGCGTTGAGAGCCAAACACTTAGATCTCCTGTCGGTTCCGGCTTCGCGACGATGCTTCTCGGCTCGATAGCCAGCGCCACCAAGCGCGGGCTGGCAATACGCAGCCGAACGATATGGTCCGCCTCGGCGAATGCCCTATCCACGTCACCGCCGGTTTTCCTCGTGCTGTAGCACACGTTGCTGTCCAGCTCCTCGCGCGCGAGCGGCGCGCCCGGCTCGAGCGCCTGTTCGGCATTCACGACGGCGGGCAAGGCTTCATAGTCCACGACGATCGCGCTCAACCCATCCTGGGCGAGAGCACGGTTTTGAGCGACCACCGCCGCCACGGGAGTGCCGGCCGCGTGAACGGCTCCGCGCGCCAGCAACGGATGCGGGGGTATTTTCATGCCGGCCACCATCGGGACGGCCGGGACGTGCAACTGCTCGCTGAGATCAGCGCCGGTCACCACGGCGACGACCCCGGCCATCGCCTTCGCCGCGCTGGCATCGATGGAAATGATTTTCGCGTGCGGATAGGGGCTACGCAGGAATACCAGATGGAGCATTCCCGGTAGTTCGATGTCGTCCGTATAGCATCCGGCGCCTGTGATTAGCGCCGCGTCTTCGACGCGGCGTATGGGCGCGCCGATCAGTCCCGTGGCATGCTCTGTTGCCATAATGGAGCCTCGTTTTCGCGAATAGGTTTTGATCACTTGTAACGCTTTTACCTCCGGCGGTAAATAAGCGGGCAAGTTGTCGCTTAAGGCGCAGGCGCCGGTCTCCGAGAGAGACCGCAGATTCTGAGATCTGAAATCTGTAATCTGAGAGGCTGAGCGAAGCGATAGCCTGTTTGACTACCCCCAGATGTTGAGATAATCGTGCGCCATGGCGACGAAGTGGGGGCTTTTCCTCTGTAATTGTCGCGGCGCGCTCGCCCTGGATCTCCAGAAGCTTGTTCTCCCCATTGCGCCGTCCGTCCTCTCTAGCGCAACCGATCCGGCTGCCGCTATCGGCGAATTTGCCGCGGCTGTTAACCGCGAGCGGCCCGACCGCGTTCTCATCGCCTGCTGTGCCGCACCCGAGCTTTTCTCCAACGCCCTCAATGCTTCTCAGGCGCAATTCACAAAGCTTCACTTTGTCGATCTAAAAGAAGCTTGCTTCCTGGTTCACCCTGAGGCGCAACAGGCTCACGCCAAAGCAACGCGTTTGCTGCGCATGGCAATGACCGCCGCCGAGGTGACCGAGCCCCCCGCATATAATTCTTTGAGTGTGGGCAGGCGCGTTCTCATCGCGGCAGGCGCGCGTGAGTCGAAGCAACTGGCCGAAGAGCTGCGCGGCATCGCCCATCCTATTTTTGTCCTTCCTCCGGAAGATCGTTTCACAGCCGAGGCCATTCAGCCGACGCAGCTCTATAACGGCAGGGTTGCGGCGATCAAGGGACGTTTGAGCGATTTCCGTATAACGATTGAAACCGCCAGCGGGCCCCAGATTGTCCGCCGCGAGATCAAGGCCGATCAGGTCGTGATTATCACCAAGGATGCTTTTTCACTTTGCAAGCCGCGAACGGGCTGTCACCTCCTCACCGCCCCAAGCGATGAAATTCTGCGCGATACGGCGCAGCGGGTCGGTGAACTCGTGGGCGAATTTCTGAAGCCCGTTCAGGTCCACTATAATGCCGATATTTGTGCCGGCGGAGCGGCCAACAACGAAGCCTGTGGAGTGTGCGTCAGCGCTTGCCCCTACGACGCGATCGGCCGTAATCCTGACAATCATCTGCGCATGCTGGTCGATCACATGGCCTGCGAGGGATGCGGCGCTTGCGTTTCGGCCTGCCCCACAAGCGCGCTACGTTTCACCGAGCCCTCCCCGCGCGACCTTTACACGAGAATGGCCGCGCTGCTCAAGACTGTACCGGCGCGAAACGGCAGTGAAACTCTAACCCTACTGTTCCACTGCGGGGAGCATGGACGCCGCGTTCTGGAAGAGGCAGGTCGAAGATCGCTGCCGTATCCGGCAGATATCCTTCCGCTGGAAGTGCCTTGCCTGCGTTACGTGTCAGAGGCCAACATGCTGGCAGCCTTTCGTCTAGGCGCAGCCGGAGTTGGACTCCTGGGATGTGACCAATGTCACCATGGTGAGAGAGAGCTGCTGCATCGACAGCTTGATTTTAGCCGGGTCACCCTTGATGCCTTTGGTATGGGCGCGGAGCGCCTTCGACTGATTTCTGCTGGCGACGGCACCGAATCTGACGCAATCGCAGCTCTGTCGCTCTTTGCCGAAAGCTTGAAACCGGCGCCGATCCACTGGGATGGCAAGCCGATGCTCGATTATGATAATCGCGAGGTAGTTACAGAAGCCATCAGGACCTTTATGGATCAGCTCGGGCTCGAACCCGGGCGAAGGCCTCTGTCATCCGCTCAGGCGGTTGCCTTCGCCGTTGTCAATGCATCGGGCTGCACGATGTGCCGTTCCTGCGTCAACGTTTGTCCATCGCATGCTTTCAAACTCGACGAGAGCACTAATTCATTACAGTTCAAGCACATAGCCTGCGTGGCTTGCGGGTTGTGCGAGCAGGCCTGCCCGGAACATGTCATTACGCTGGAACGGGCCATTTTTTTCAACCGCGCCTCGCTCGAACACATGACGGTTGTGCAGGACAACATGGTGTCGTGCACTCAGTGCGGCAAGCCTTATATCAACCGCAGGGCTTTGGAGACCATCGAAGCCCGATTGTTCTCACTGGAGTCCCTGCTCGATACCTTTAGCGGCAATCGGCGAAATCTCCTGCGGATGTGCCCCGAGTGTCGCACGGTTGTTGCCATAGCGGAGGTTGAAAAGGGCTGGAAGCCCTAGCCGAATCGTGCTCGTGTTCGTGATGCGTGATCGTTATATAGGAAAGCCTTGAACTCTGGAACATTTGAACCGCTCGCTAAGCGAGCGCGAAGTTAGATGGAAGGGCGAGAAAAAAAAAGACGCAAGGGTACAAGTGAGGCGAGCTCGTTCATGGACACCGTGCGGCCGGCGTTTATTCGCTGGGTAGCGTTGGAGAAATGGCGTGAGCTCGAGGATCTACGAACGACCCTGGAAATGGATTTAAAGCAGGCCATCGAGGAGGTCGGCCACTTTCCCACTCGCGGGCGGTATCGGCACATATGGTTGGCACGCTGGAAAGCGGAGGTTGGCTCTCTAACAAGCGCCGCCGATGCGGGCAGCCTGTTTGCGGCAATTGAAAGAGCAGTCACGGCGGCGTTGGGGGAAGAGGAGGCGGAGCGCAAAGCCAGCGGCGACCGGGCACTCGAAGAAGATTTGGAATACAAATCGTTTGTCGATACTGCCTTAGAGAGGCTCCTCCGCCAGGGGGACTTGGGAGTGAATTGATGATCGGGGATCGCGAAGTGCTCGCATTTCGGCAAGGCTATTATGCCCTTCTTGTGTCACTGTTCTGGAGGGAACCGTCGGGCGAACTGCTGCACAGCTTGGCCGAGCAGATCAGAGAAAGAATCGATGCTTCCCGGCACTTGCACGCTCTTCTCGCCGAAGGTTGGGAAGAGTTGCATGAATTTCTCGTGACAACACCGGCGGAGCAACTGAACGATATCGTCTCGGATGAGTACGTGCGGCTTTTTATCGGCCCTCATGGCGCAAAAATCAATGCCTACGAGTCGTTCTACTTCACAGGAAATTTATTCGACAAACCACTGGCAAAGTTGAGAGCCGATCTGAAAACGGCGGGTATTGAAAAAAAGGATGATTGCACAGAACCCGAGGATTTTCTCGCCTTCGAGTTGTATGTGATGCGCTGGCTCATCGGAAAACAAATAGCGGCTCCCACGCCTGAGGAGGAAAAACCCTGGCTACAGCTGCAGACGGATTTCCTCAAACAACACCTTCTTGTCTGGGCGCCCACTTGCGCGCGCGATATGGAAGCAGCTGAGGGGGCATTTTTTTATCGCGCCACGGCCAAGATCCTGCGCGGCTTTCTCGAGCTGGAGATAACGTTCTTTCCTGAGGGCGCCTTGAGCAAAATTGCCTCACTCGAGGAAGTCAGAAAATTCTATGGAGCGATGCCGATGTGGAAAGGTCCAACTTTTGACTACTCGTGACATCCGAGGCCGCAAGACTCAAAACTGTGTAGGGGGAGATACAGGAGTGCCGGCGGGATGCATTCTAAAAACCCATTACTCCAATGCTCCTATACTCCAACACTCCATTCTTCCGTAGCTCGAAACTCGGAACCCGAAACTCTTCTACCCTGAGGGTTCTTGACAAGGGGTCGACGAAGGTGATAAGCGGCAGCGCAGGAGTAGGTCAACAGGTTTTTCTGCCTCGCATGTCGTCCCGCCAAAGGAGGTAAAAGCCGTGATCGAAGCCCAGATCAAAAAGATAGATTTGGCCCGCCGAACAGTCCTCATCGCCACCCAAGACAATCGGGAGATGACCTTGACCTTCCCAGATGGCGCCAACATCGAAGTTCGTGAGCCGACCACCATGGGGACCATGGGAGGGGGCTTGGAAGACCTGAGGGAAGGCTATTTTGTCGAAGTGGAACTCCGAGCTCAAGACACGAACGGGGCCTGCGCTTGCGCTTCTCTGGTGTGCGTGAGCTAAGGCGCCCCTCCACCTCTCTTTAATACCGGAGGGTAAAGATATGGAATTGAATGAATCGCAGGGCAAACAGCCACGACGCCGTTTTATAGGCACTCTTCTGGCAAGCGTGGCGGGCGTGGGGGCGTTGCTTTTGGGTCCGAGAAGACCGAGGGCTCAGGGTACCCAGGAGCAAGAGCGAATCCCGCCCAATACGGGTCCGATTCTGTACCGCCGCACCGAAGAAGCAGAGCGGTACTATAGAACGCTTTACCGATAAGGAGGCGGCCATGAAGCTTATTCGCACAGATGGGAACAATGGCTACGATTCCTCAGGGTCGATCGCGGCACTGATTCCTCAAACCAATCGGCGTAACTTTTTGCGCGCCGCCGGCCTTGGTGGCCTCGGCTTGGGCCTGTACGCGCTATCCGGCCCATCACTGGTTAAAGAGGCACAAGCACAGGCTCAGCCCCAGCCGCCCAAGCTCGATCAGTACAAAACCAGCTGCACCAAGTGCGCGGTTGGCTGCGGGCTCATTGGCGAGGTCCAGAACGGTGTCTGGGTGAGCCAGGAGCCCTGGTTCGAGCATCCCATCAACCAGGGGAGCCTCTGCTCGAAAGGCGCCGCCGCTCGCTCCGGGGTCATCAGCGAAAAGCGTCTCCGCTATCCGATGAAGCTCGAGGCGGGCAAGTGGCGCCGTCTTAGTTGGGACCAGGCGCTCACCGAGATCAGCGCCAAAATGTTGGAGATCCGCCAAAAGTATGGCCCTGATGCTCTGCATATCAACTTCTCCGCCCACCAGTCGAACGAGAACGGGTACGCGATCCGCAAATGGGCGGCCATGTGGGGGACCAACAACTGCGATTTCCAGGCACGGATATGACACTCCACCACTGTGGCCGGTCTGGCCAACGTATTCGGTTACGGCGCAATGACGAATCACCAGAACGATATCCGCAACAGTCGGAGCATCATGATTATCGGGATGAATCCGGCGGAGAATCATCCGATCTCTATGCAGCACATTCTGACGGCGAAGGAGGTGAACAAGGCAATCGTCATTTCAGTGGATCCCCGCTTCACCAAAACGTCTGCCTTTGCCCAGAAGTACGTACGGCTGCGCTCGGGCAGCGACGTCGCGTTCGTCTATGGTCTAGTCAATATTATCCTGGCCAACGGCTGGGAGGACAAGAAGTTTATTGAAGAGCGGACTTACGGCTTTGAGGAGTTCAAGGCCGAGATCGCCAAGTACGATCCAGATACAGTCGCTGATGTCACCGGTGTGTCCAAGGCGGACCTCGAATGGGTAGCCAAGACGATGGCGCAAAACCGTCCCGGCACTGTCATCTGGGCAATGGGCGGAACCCAACACAGCCACGGCACCGGCATCGTGCGGACGTTCTGCCATCTGCAGATGGTCCTTGGCAACATGGGGGTGCCGGGCGGCGGCTGCGACGTATTTCGCGGGCATGACTCGATTCAGGGCGTGACCGACATCGGCGGCGGCCCGGAGACCTTGCCCGGCTATTATGGAATCGGAGAAGGGGCTTGGAAGCATTGGTCAACGGTCTGGAATGTTCCATACGAGTGGGTCCTTTCCCGGTTCAAGAACAAACAGATGATGGAAAAGCCGGGTTTTACTGTAGCCCGGTGGTATGAGGGCGTTCTTCTTGATGCCAAACAGCTTGGCCAGGATGTCAATGTCAAAGCCGTCATGTTCTGGGGTCACTCGACCAATGCCATGCAGCAGATGGACCGAGTAAAGCAGGCGTTGGAGAAGGTCGAGCTGATCGTTGACGTTGACCCGTTTGTGACCAACACCGCGGTCCTGCCTGACCGCAAGGACGGAATCTATATCCTCCCTGCAGCGACCAACTACGAGCAGTGGGGATCCGCGGTCAACACTAACCGCGACAACCAGTATCGGCAGCGGATCGTGGCGCCCGTGTGGGAGGCCCGAACCGACATTGCGATCATGGTCGATCTCGCCGAGCGGCTCGGCTTCAGAAAAGAGTTCACCCATAACATGAGAGGCGGCTGGCGCGGCATTCCGGCGAACGTCAAGGAAATCAAAGAGTTTTCTGAGGAGACAATGGATGATGTACTGCGCGAGATCAACGCTGGCGCGCTCTCGATCGGCTATGTGGGCCACACACCGGAGCGCCTCAAGCGCCAGCAGCAGTGGGCTCATGTGTTTGACATCAGGACGAAGAAGGCGATGAGTGGCCCGGCGGAGGGAGAGCAGTGGGGGCTTCCGTGGCCATGCTGGACGGATAAGCATCCTGGGACCCCGATTTTGTACCGTAACGACATACCAGCTTCGGAGGGAGGCTGTGGCTTCCGCGCGGTCTGGGGACTCAAGGCACCCGATGGGCGCAGCTTGATGGCAGCAGAGGGATCCGCCCCACCCGGCGGCCCAAAAGCGGGGTACCCGGCGCAGAAGGAATACGCTCTCGATCTAACGCTAGGGGCTATCAAACAGGCCTTGGCCGAGGGACGAAGCCCCTATGGGAATGGCCGCGCAAGATTCAACTCATGGAACATCCCCGACCCGCTGCCGATCCATCGCGAGCCGATTCATAGTCCCAGGCCGGATCTGATCGTGAAGTGGCCAACCTATGACGATGTCAAAGAACACTACCGCGTGCCCCAGCCCTACAAGAGTATGCAGAAGCCCGATTGGGTAAAGAACTACCCGATTATCCTGACGACCGGGCGATTCGTGGAGTTCGAGGGTGGCGGCACCCAAGAGCGCGCCTCCATATGGTTATCAGAGCTCAACCCTGAGATGTTCGTGGAGGTGAATCCCAAAATGGCTGAGGAGTACCGGTTGCGCCACGGTGACTGGGTCTGGGTCGAGACGCCGGAAGATATGGACGAACGGCCGAGCCGCATCAAAGTCAAAGTGAGGGTCACGAAGCGCGTTGGTCCGGATACGGTGTTCCTGCCGTTGCACTTTGCCGGCGTGTTCGAGGGCAGATCGCTGGCGCACAAGTTCCCAGAAGGCACCGGGCCATACGTCATCGGTGAGTCGGCGAATACGGTAACGACATATGGCTACGACAGGCTGACGCAGATGCAAGAGACGAAGACCACTCTCTGTCGGATCAGGAAGGCGTAATCCAAGGAGGACAGATCATGGCACAGGCACAGAGCGCAATGTCCCCAAGAGAAGTGATTACATCTCCAGGTAAATCGGAGAAGCCCCGCATGAAGTTCTACATCGACGTCCGGCGCTGCATCGAATGCGGGGGTTGTGAAGTAGCTTGCAAGAACGAAAACGGCGTTCCGCCGGGAGTTGCTCGAATCCGCGTTGTTTCGGTGAAGATCGGAGAGCCCGGCGAAAGCAATGTCGCCGTTCCGTGCATGCATTGCACCACGGCGCCCTGCGTGGCCGTCTGTCCCGTCGATGCCCTCTATCACAGGCCCGACGGCATCGTGGGGCTGAACAAAGAGACCTGCATCGGTTGCGGCTATTGCCTCTATGCCTGCCCGTTCGGCGCGCCGCAATTCCCCAAGACTTCGCCTTTCGGCGCCCGGGGCGTCATGGATAAGTGCACGTATTGCGCGGGCGGTCCTGAGGTTGCGTTTTCGGAGCGCGAGCGACGTCTTTACGGCTCAAACAGGATCGCGGAAGGCAAGCTACCGATGTGCGCATCGGTTTGCGCGACGAAGGCTCTGATAGCCGGCGAATCCGAAGAGATTGAAACAGTGGTTCGGCAGCGAGTGGGGACCAGAGGCTACGGAGAGGGCGCCTGGGGCTGGAACACGGCATATAAACAGTCCATTTAGGGACGACCGCAGACCGAAGACCGACGACCGGAGACCGATCGGAGTGAAGAGGACTGGAGACCGTAGTCCGGTGAGGATTCATTGACGGAGGGGAGCGATGGAACCGTTCGTTATATGGCAGGCCAAGTGGAGTGAAGGAGCCTTTGTTCCGTTATATCTTTTTTTCGGCGGGCTGACCGCAGGGATCGTTATTGTCGCTGTTCTTGCAGACCTGGTTTCGATCCGATCGAACCGCTTCCAGCCCCTCTCAAAAGTGGCCGCCTATGCAGGAGTCGTAACGCTTGCCCTGGCAGGTCTCTTTCTCACAATCCATTTGGGCAAGCCTGAGCGAGGACTGGCCTTTCCCTTGTATTTCACGAACCGGGACTCCTGGATGACCTGGGGCGGATGGATTGTGGGCATCGCAAGTCCTGTCGTGGTTCTTTATGCCGCTCTCTGGTATTTCGGAGTTGGGCCGATTCTGCGCAGGCTTATTGGAATCATCGCTTTGCCTCTGATCGGGACAATGGCGCTCTATACAGGTTGGCTTCTTAGCAATGCGGGTTTTGTTCCTTTGTGGTCGCCGCAGTATTTGCCCCGGATTTTTCTCAATTCGGGATTAACCACCGGTTTGGCAGCCGCCGGGCTGGTTCTTCTCTTCGCATGGCCTTTTCTGCGACAAAGAGGTGAGGATCCGGATCCTCGAGTGATCATCCGCTGGCTGAGTGTGGCTGTAGTGGTCTTTATTCTTTTCGAGTTATATGAGATCTACGCCTTTATGACCCACTTGAAAGCGGGAGGCGCCGAACACACGGCATTCGGGCGCGTTATTCCTCCGAGGGGGGCTGAGCAGGCCTACGAATACGTGACCCAAGGAGCCCTGGCTCCCTGGTTTTGGTGGGGAGTGATCGCCACAGGACTTGCCATTCCGCTCTTTATCAGCGCGGTAGAGTTTGCGACCGGATTGTTCGAGCGACCGTGGTTTAAAGCCGTGGCGACGACTAAATTCGCCCTCATCCTGATTGGAGGTGTGATCCTTCGCTTCGTGATCGTCTGGGGCGGTGAAATGAGCGCGCCTCTCGAGATTCCGATTTCCGAAGCACCTACAACTTTTCTTTGGGGCTGAGGGACGATGTCCCTCTTTGTTTGTGCTGTTGTGGTCGTGCTTTTGTCCACTCCAGTGCAGACCTGGGGTGGAAACCCAGGCCAGGGTCAGGAACTCTACCAGGAGCGTTGCGTTCTCTGTCATGGATCTCATGGACAGGGCTGGGACTGGGCCACTAAGGTCGATCGACCTCCTGTGCCGGTGCCGAACCTTCTCGAAGTCCTCCCGCAACGCTCCGACGACTACCTTTTCAAGCTGATTCGGGATGGCGGTGAAGCTGTAGGTCGCACGCGCTTCATGCCCGCGTTCGGTTTCAACATGTCAGAGCAGGAGCTCAAAGATATTGTTGCCTATCTCCGGTCACTCCAACACAAGTAGAGTTTTGCGTCTTCTTTCCTCTTTCAACAAGGAGAGACATTTCATGCAGCTGTCGAGAGCCCTGCCGTTTGCAGTTGCCGCCGCCATCGGCTTGATCGTCGTATCCCTCTTGAGAGCCGATGTGGGGGAGAGGGCAGGTTTGTTTCCCCATAGCATTGCTGTGGCTGATCTCAACAGGAATGGCAATCCTGACATTGCGGTCCCGGCCTCGGCCGAGCGCAAGGCAGTGATACTTCTGGGTGATGGAAATGGGGGATTTCTTTCGAATCATTCCTATGATGTCGGGCAGGGGCCCACTTGGATCGAAGTGGCGGATCTCGACAAAGACGGTGAAATGGATTTCATCACAACCAACACAGGTGGTGGAAGTTTAACGATCTATTTCGGAAATGGAAAAGGCGGCTTTGATCGGAGGCAGGATATTGAAGACATTCATGGCCCGGTTTCAGTCGTGGCGGGCGATTTCAACCGCGACGGACACCCTGACCTTGCCGTGGCCCAGGCGGGGAAATCCGCAGTGGTTGTTTTGTTGAATCAAGGGCAAGGCAAGATGCGAGTGGCGCAATCGTATCCGGTTGGCCGCGGGGCGCATATTCTTTCAAAGACGGATTTAAACAGAAATGGTCGGGTGGATTTGGTGGTTGGCAGCTTAGGTGCCCACACCCTGTCGGTGCTGCTTGGCAATGGTGATGGGACATTCCGTGCACCGATTGCAGTGGCGGTGGGAAGGTTTCCGCACTACCAGGCGTTTGGTGACTTCAACGGCGACGGGCATGTCGATGTAGCGGTAACGGTTGCCGGGGAAGACGCGGTCGAAGTTCTGCTAGGGGACGGTACGGGCCGCCTGGAGAAAAAAGCGCGATACCCGGTGGGGCTCAACCCGCACGGGCTGGCTACGGCCGACTTTAACGGAGACGGCCGACTCGATCTGGTCGTCAGCAACCGGAGCTCGAGGGATCTCCACATCCTGCTTGGCGACGGCAAAGGCGGATTCTCGGTGAGTCCCCCAATCAAGATCGGCGAGGATATCATTGCAGTGGCTGCCGCTGATTTCGACAACGATAAACGAATCGATCTCGCGCTCGTGTCGGCCACCTCCCATAGAGTGATTCTTCTCAAAGGGGATGGCAAGGGGAATTTTCAAACTTTTAACTCGACAACGAGAACGGAAGTATTACCGACAACGGAGGCACTAAACACGAAATTTTAACCTTGTCTGATCACGTGAGCTGCCGCGGGCTTGAAAATGGCGACGACATCTTCGCCCTCTCGAAGCCTGAGTTCGGCGAACGACGGCCGGCTCACCAACGAGATCATGCGGGTTCCGCCACATTCCAAAGCCACTCTGTAGTGCGCGCCCCAGGGCAGGATTTTTACCACCTTGCCCGCGAGCCGGTTTTTTGAGTTCGATCGCAATTCTAATTTTTCAGGCGGGCTCAGCGCAATATCTTCGGGACGAAGGCAGAGAAGCACCCGCTCGCCGGGCTGTAAATGACCAGGCACCACCACATAGCTTGCGCCAAAGCGGAGCCGGGCCAGTTCTCCTGTAGCCGACTCTACGACTGCGGAAATCCTGGTTTCTAGGCCGACAAATTTGGCCACCTGCTCGTCCACCGGGTGAGCGAAGACCTCAGGCGCAGCCCCCATCTGAAGGAGCCCGCCACCAATCAACACCGCCACTCGGTGTCCAAATATCAACGCCTCGTCACGGTCGTGAGTTACGAACACGGTGGTGACGGCTGTCTCGCGTAGAATTTTCTCAAGGTCGATAAGGAGCTCTTCACGCGTGGGAGGATCGAGGGCGGAAAACGGTTCATCCAATAGAAGAAGCTCAGGGTCCAACGCCAGCGCTCGAGCGAGGCTGGTTCGTTGGGCTTCACCTCCGGAAAGGCTCCGCGCTTGCCTTCTGGCCAGGTGACCGATGCCCAAACGCTCCAGCCAGGGGCGTACACGATGGTCAATTGTGCGCCGATCAAGCCCGCGCAGTTTAAGTCCCGCCGCCGCATTATCATAAACCGTGCCGTTTAAAAGCAACGGTTCCTGAAAAACGCTGGCCATGCGGCGTCTGATCGCTAAAGCATTTTTTTGCTTCACTTCCTCGTCGCGAAAGTAGACCTTGCCTTCAGTCGGTTGCTGAAGCAAGCCCATGAGACGAAGCAAGGTAGACTTTCCCGCCCCATTGGGTCCGATGATCGCCAGGACTTCGGCGGTATGGACAGCTAAGGAGGAAAGCTGAAGAACCGTAACTTCATCGTAGCTGACCCGAATATCTTGCAAGGTCAGCAGGGCTTCGTCCATCTCGTTTGACCACGCTGCTGGAAATGAGTGAGAAAAAGATTCACCACGAAAGTTAGGCCGAGAAGGATCAAGCCCAGAGCAATGGCAATCTCAAAGTTGCCCTTGCTGGTTTCCAGAACTGTGGCGGTAGTCAGCACGCGCGTCTGTCCCCGGATATTCCCGCCTACCATCAGCGAAGCTCCGACCTCGGATATGACTCCACCAAAGCCGGCCATCACGGCTGCAAGCAGAGGCAGCTTTGCCTCTTTGGCTAGAAGCCAAAGCAGTTGAAGCCGAGAAGCGCCGATGCCCAGTAGCTGCAAGCTCAGATTCGGATTCAAGCTCTGGAAGGCGGCCATTGTCAGGCCGGCTACGATCGGAAAGGCAATGATGAACTGGGCAATGACCATGGCGGTCGGGGTGTAGAGCAGTTCCAAAAACCCCAAAGGACCGCTGCGCCAGAGAAAGATCGAAACAAATAGACCGACGACAACCGGCGGGAGGCCCATCCCCGTGTTGATCAGGCTCGCGACAAGGCCCCGGCCCTGAAAACGAGTGCGCGCGAGTGCAATTCCTAACGGTATACCCATGAGTAAAGAGAGCAGCGTTGCCGTTCCGGAAATCTGAAGCGAGAGCAAAGTGATTCCGAGCACCTCCGAGTCGATCCTCAGGATAAGCCAGAGAGCCTCCTTGATCCCGTCCCAGATCAGTCCCATCTCAGCCTCCGATTTCTCCTTCGTTTTTTCCTGCAATAGGAACGAATAAAGGCTGCCCGAATTTGTCGATGCCGAAGATTTTGATCACGGCCTGAGCTTCGGCGTTAACGATAAAATCGGCGAATGCTTTTCCTCCGGCTGCGTTAATTCTCGGGCCATTGGCCGGGTTTACTTCCATCACCGAGTAGATATTCAAGAGGGGCGTGTCTCCCTCCAACAACACGACGAGCGTCAGACGCTTCAGAAAAGCGAGATAGGTACCGCGGTCGGTGATCGTGTAGGCGTTGCGGTCGTTAGCGATACCGAGTGTGGCGCCCATTCCCTGGCCCGACTCGATATACCAAGGCCGCTCAGGCACTATTCCTATCTGATTCCAGAGCGATTTTTCGAGCGTGTGGGTGCCTGAATTGTCGCCGCGTGACACGAATCTGGCTTGGCTTTTGGCGATGAGGCGCAACGCCTCGAGGCTGCTCTTTGTAGACTTGATCTTTGCGGGGTCGTTGCGCGGTCCGATGATAACAAAATCGTTGTACATGACCAGACGGCGATTGAGGAGTTTTCCCTCGGCGACATATTTTTTCTCAAGGCTCGGCGCGTGAGCCAACGTCAGATCCGCCTCGCCCTTGGCCGCTAGCGCCAGCGCCTGACCCGTGCCGACGGAAATCGTTTTCAGTTTATAGGTTGTCTTGTTTTGAAACAGCGGCACGAGGACGTCCAGCAGCCCCGAATCCTGTGTGCTCGTGGTGGTTGATAGGATGACCGATCGGCTCACGGCTTCTCCGGCCGGAAGGTGAAAAGGCGATGCCAAGACAAGAGCCGCAGTGACGAGACCGAAAACTTTCTTTTTGCTCCCTACATGCATTCTAATTACCTCCAACGATTCGACCGGATTCCGAGGTGTCGTATCCTCCCAGTGCATCCACCTGCGCGCGGAATTCCGTCGACCCGACAATTTCCAAAAGATCTTGAACGGCTGGAGCGAAGAAGCGTGCTTTCGGGATTATCATATCGAACCGCTCGTGCGTCAGAGTAATGAAATCGAGGCATAGCAGACGCGCGGCGGCCCCTGTCGCTATTGCGGCGTTTGCTTGGTGATGCAGTATCTTCAAACCGGCTTCCAGATGAGTAGAGACCGTATCCTTGTATCCGTTGATCCTGGTGGGGCTGATGCCGAACCTGGTGAATTCGTGATCGATATAGTGCCGAGTGCCCGAGCCCTCTTGCCGGTTGATCATCCGAACGTGTGGGTGCGTTAAATCCGAGAGCGTGCGGAGTCCTAGAGGATTGCCGGGCCCTACGAGCAGGCCCAACTCACGGCGAAAAAGAGGCACCACGGCAACGCCTGAAGGAACCGTCTTTTGAATAGACGGCAGATTGTAGTCACCTCGCGCAGGGTCCAGGAGATGGGCAAAAGCGATATCGGCCAAGCCGTCGACTATGGTTTGAAGGCCTGCGCTGCTTCCAACTGTGGCCACGAATAGATGCGCGGGTGTTCTATCGGATGCGAAGAGATTCCGCAGAACTCCTAGGCTGGGATCATCGCTGCCTGCGGCGAGAAGAAAGTTTTTGTATTCTTTTCTGTCATGTTTGACACTTCCCCGGCTGTTCTCCGCGATCCATTGATCGATCAAATTTTTAGGGAAGACCCATTTTCCCGTAACTCGCGTACAAGGGAGCTTCCCGGCTTTGGCCAAGTAGTAGACCTTTTTCTCATTAATCCCGAGATACTCGGCGATCTCCTTCGTATTTAACAGCTCGCGCATTGCGTTCCTCTGCCAAGCGTTGATGGGGGCCTCATATCCCGTTCTCAAAATAAAAGCAATATACTTACAAAAAATAACTCAAAAGCCTAAAAGATTACAAATAACTCACCGAGAGAACACGAAAAATTAGACAACAGGGTTTTCGTAAAGAACGGGAGATGTGCTGATGACTCTACGGAGCGTCTTAGGGGAACAGATAAGTTTTACGGCTGAGGACAGATGGCGCGAGCAAATTTAAACACTTTACGATCACTTTGTTTTGGCGCGCAACCGCTCGATCAGCGCTGTGACTTCTGCTAGTCGCGTGCGCACCTCTAATTCTGCTTTACTCAAGTCACCGGCGGTGGATCCTTTGTCCACCGCGTCCTCAAAGGCAGTGACCGCAACTCCGAATACCTTAAGTACACGGCGTGTTTCGTCGGTTGGCATGGCCCCTCCGGTTGCTCTCGAGTTACAAATTTTTTCGTTTATGAAGAAAAAGAGGCAAAACCTTGTCACTTACCTGGAGATTCCCAGTTCCTTCAATTTTTCGGCTGGAATGAATCCGTTTTCATTCCATTTTCTGGCTTTGTAATAGCTCTGGATCATTTCGCGTAGCTCGCCGGGTGTTAACCCTACTCCCTGGGCCACTCCGGTCGGAAGAGTCTCGGCTATTAGACGCTCTGGCAGCCAGTCATCCGCGGGCTGCCAGCCCTCGCGAACGTTGAAAAGTTTCTTGAGAGTGTGAATCCGTTCGCCAATGCGCTTCAACTCCGTGCTCGAACAGTCCCAGCCAGTGACTTTGCCGAGGAGTTCGGCGGCCTCACTGTAGAAGTCTCTGAAGCACTTGCGCAGGAACTTGCAGATAATCAACGAGTCCAGCACGGCCGCGAAATCCTCTGACGCAACGACCAAAGCACCTCTGGCAGCATCGCCCCGTAGGCGATCAACTTCACCCGAGAAGTCGGCCTCGTAGGCACCAGAGCGGTTGTGGCAGGCACCGCGCGGACTGACAGCCAGACCCAGAGCCATGGTCTTCAAACTGCGTGGCTCGTATCCTGGCAACTCGAGCCCCTTAACGTGCATTGCCCAGTAGGAAGTTTCTCCCCCAGCTTCGAGCGCAGCCCGCCGCGACCCTTCCGCCAGGAGCGTGCCCAGGCCTTTTCGCGTCGCGATGGTCGGTATGGCGGCGAGAAACGCATCCGGCTCCCCAAAACGCAGGCCGAGTTTGCGCGCTTCGGGCAGTAGTCCCTTCTCGCTACACTCCATTGCCCAAGACAATGTACCCCCGGTGCTGATCGTGTCGAGACCGTAGAAGTCGCACAGACGAGCGGCTTGAAGCACCACTTCCGGATCTTTGATGCCGCAAAGCGGTCCTAGTGCAAACAAGGTTTCGTATTCCAGCCGTTGCTCCTGGCCGGTGAGTGACTTGAATAGGCGTTCGCAGCGGATCGTGCAGCACGCGCAGCCGTGCCGGCGGCTAAAATTGTTTTCTGTTAGAGCTTCGCCGCTCAACGCCTCAGAATCTTCGAACGTCGATTGTTGGAAGTTGCGTGCCGGTAAACTGCCAAGCCGGTTGAACACAGCCAAGTTGGCCACGGTGCCGATATGGCGGTATTTTTCGGTGAGCGAACCAAGGCTCTGCTGGCGCAGCGCGTTGGCGATAAGGGCAACGCCGTCTGGATCGGCTTCGGATGTTACCTGCTGGCCGCAAACAGCGATGGCCTTCAGATTTTTGGCGCCCATTACGGCACCGACGCCACCGCGGCCCGCATGGCGCCCTTCGTTGCTAATTGTGGCGAATCGCACGAGGCTTTCACCCGCTTTCCCAATAGCTGCTACCCTTGCTGCCGAAGAGTTCAGCTCGGATCGAATGACCGATTCACTTTCGCCTGGACTTTTGCCCAACAGATGATCGGCTGCCCTCATTTCCACGCGCCCATCATGAATCCACACGTAAGTCATGGACGGCGCCCGGCCGGTGATCACCAGAGCATCCAGGCCGCTGCGCTTGAGTTCGAGCGCAAAGTGGCTGGAAGACAGTGAATCGGCAATAAATCCGGTAAGCGGCGACTTGGTGACGACGGCGAACTTGGCAGTCGTGGTCAGACCAGTGCCGACGAGCGGAGCAGTGGCAAAAATCAGGGGATTGTGGGCAGAAAGCGGTTCGACGCCGGGCGGCGCGTGCTCATAGAGCAGGCTCGTGCCGAGGCCGATGCCGCCAAGGAAGGCGCGCAACCGCGATTCCTTTAGCTCTTGCCACGATGTCTTTCCGCTGTTCAAGTCGATGTGAAGCAGGCGGCCATAAAAGCCATACATATGGAAGGACCTCAGCCTTGCCCTTTCCCAATGGGAGAGGGTGAATAAGGGCGTCGCCCGGAAGCGCTGCGGTTAATTTCGGTTTCTGCTTTCATCGTTCTAACCGCCAGCATCCGCGGAAAGAATAAAGACCCTGTCACCGGAATGCATCTTCGCGCTTGCATTCTTAACGAACTCCAGGCCGTTGAGGTTGCATGCATAGCCTCTTGAAAGGCTGTCCCTCTCGGCGCTGATGATGCGGCCGACCAAGATCGGAAGCCTTTCCGCAAGAGCTGAAAACACGTCCGCGAGTGTGGCATCCTGAGGCAACGATAAAGGAATCGCAGCGGTCTTGGCAAGCAGACGCGGCACGCCGAATAGCTCCACGGTGACAAGGACACCAGGGTTCGAGGAGCGCGCGGTGTTCGTGTCTCTATCCTTGATTGATTTCTCCCTGAGTCGGCGCCACCGATCGAGGGCCCGCTGGTAGTCTTCCGGGGTATTCATGTTGAAAAAACTCAAGCCCTCGGGATCAAAACGCCGAATTTCCGTTTCGTCCACTCTGGTAGTTTCGACTTTGTCATAGAGGAAAACGGGCCGCAGCTCTTCGCGATCCAACTGTTCTTTCAGAAGTGGCAGCACGCGCCTGCGATACACCGCGTGGAGGGGCTGAAGCCGTTCCTTCCACAAGGGTACGACGACATCGCAGCCCGACAGGCGTGAGACGAGATGTGAGATCAGCGGAAGGTTGATGAAAGCCACGTCGCATGACGTCACGAAGGAAAACTTCCCGGAGGCCGCTTTGAGTCCATAGTAGATGCCGCCGACCGGACCTCGATAAGGGACCTCGTCACGGACGAGCTTCGCCGGAAGCGCCGGCAGTTCTTGACCCGGTGCAGCGACTACCACCGTTTCGGAAAACAGATGTTGCAGCGCGTGGATGATGTGTAGAATGAGCGGCACGCCATCAAAGAGCATGAGCGCTTTGGGATGTCCCATACGCGAACTTTTGCCGCCGGACAAAATGATGGCGCTGGCATTGGCTATGGGCTCGCAAGCGACCGGCTGTTCCATGAGACAACTCAACTCTGAAGGATTCTAGCCCGAATTATTCAATAGTCCAATGCTCCAGTACTCCAACACTCCATGGCTGTATTCACGGATACGGATGATCCATCGCCGCTTGTTTCATCTGAGCCTGCAGCTCCAGCATCGTGAGAGCACAGTATTCGAGCGAGTAGCCGGCGCGAAACTCCACCGGGCCATTCTCCAGCGCCCGCTGCAGCACGGTCTGATTGAACCCCTCGCTATCCGCTTCCGACCCTCGGCTGTTTTGCAGGGTTTCGTCACGGGCAAAATAAGCCGTCTGTTCTGTGGTAAAGCCATAATGTCTCGTCAGTGCCGTGAACCACTCGGCCCGCCATTGAGACAAAGTCTCATCAAAAAGATGCAAGCCCCACAACTCGATGAGGGAGCCGCCGATATATATTCGGTGACAAAAATCATTGATGGCCCGAGCAGTGGGTAAAGATGGATCGCCCAAAACCTCCTTGCGGCTCAATCGCAGCGCTGCGGCTGTCTGAAGCAGAACCAACACGTGACCCGGGGCCCGGGGTGAAGTTAAAGCGTCTCCGATCTTCTTGCAGAACGGACCCAACAAATCGAAGTTTCGAACGAAAAAGGGCAAATGGGTGTAATAGGAAAAAGCGTTGAGAGCGCTCATTTCCAATGAGAAGCGCCCCCAGTTCCTGAAAAACTGCCGGATGACGGGGACGGGCAATTGCCCGGAGCGAAGCTGTTCCATAAACGAACCATTATGGATCTTTTCCCGCCAACCGCTGGCCACACTGGAATAGAGATAATCCACGTAAGCTCGGGCTTCACTTGAATTCATTTGTTTTCCGGATTGTGGCTCTTTGAGCATGATCACCTTGCGCCTCCTGCCCCGTACGGCGGTATCATCGGGCATATTTGATGTCAAGTCGTCCAGACTTCGAGGTTGTGCGAATAGTTTGCCGCGGTCAATCGCGCTTGATTTCGACATAGCCGCGGTCAGCCGTGACGTTACGACTCGAATTGGAAAAACGACGGCCTTGCGTTAACATACGGCCATGATCAAGCCGGTCCGATCACTCGAAACTTTTTCCAACCCTCGCCCGGAGCGCGACTACGAGGTCAGGATGGAATGTCCCGAGTTCACCTGCGTGTGTCCCCGGACCGGACAACCTGACTTCGCAACGATTCGGATATCCTATGTGCCGGCCAGGCTTTGTATCGAGCTTAAATCGCTCAAACTCTATCTCTGGTCTTTTCGCGATGAAGGAACATTTCATGAAGCTGTCGTTAACCAAATTCTCGATGATTTGGTTAAAGCTTGTCAACCAAAGAAGATGACCGTCGTCGGTGATTTCAACATTCGCGGCGGTATTCACACGACCGTCTCCGCCGAGTTCAGGACGGGCTAGGGGGGTGAGCCCCTGTTTCCAAGGCCCAATCATCACAAATTTTGACATGCGGCGAATTTTTTCTTGCTTTTTATTTTCTTTGGTGTAGCGTCGCGATGTTTTTATTTTTAAGGGAACGGCGACTATTGTGAACGTTTCAAGTCGCATGAAGTGTCTACAAGGCAAGCCCACCAGTCGATGGCCGGTTTAGACGACAACCTGCGCAAGGTCCCCCCGCAAAATCTCGAGGCCGAATCTTCGGTTTTGGGAGGCATTCTACTCGATAACGAAGCGATCAATCTGGTGGTAGAACTGCTTCGGCCCGAGGATTTCTACCGAGAATCTCACCGCAAGGTTCTTCGCGCCATGATTGAGCTTTCGGATCGCAGCGAGCCGGTGGATCTCATTACCCTCAGCGAGTTCCTTAAGAGTCGCGGGGAGTTGGAAAGCGTCGGCGGCGCGGCGTATTTGGCTGCGCTGGCCGATTTTGTGCCTACCGCCGCCAACATCTCCTATTATGCCCGGATCGTGCGCGAGAAATCGATCTTACGTCACTTGATCAACGCCGCCACAGAGATTGCTACCCGCGGCTTCGAAGAGCAGGGGAATGTTGAAGAATTCCTCGACACTGCCGAAAAAGTGATCTTCGATATTTCGGAAAAAAAGGTCAAGGCTTCATTCGTCGTGGTCGGCGACATGATCAAAGACACGCTCAAAACTGTCGAAAAACTCTATGAGCGAAAGGAACTGGTAACGGGCGTGCCGACCGGGTACGACGATTTGGACCGGCTCACCGCGGGACTGCAGCCGTCTGACCTGATTATCGTCGCCGGGCGGCCGAGCATGGGCAAGACCGCGTTCAGCCTCAATGTTGCGACCCACGCGGCTTTTGCCGGAGTTGGCGTCGCCGTCTTCTCTCTCGAAATGGCTAAAGAACAGTTAGTGCTGCGCATGCTGTGCTCCGAGGCTCGGGTCAACAATGCAAAAGTGAGGTCCGGTTATCTCGCCGAGCGGGACTTTCCGAGCCTTGCCAAAGCTGCCGGCCGGCTGCACGAGGCCCCTATCTATATCGATGATACACCGGCCATCTCGATTCTCGAGCTCCGCGCGAAAGCCCGCCGCCTGGTGCGCGACCGAAGCAAGAAAGTCGGACTACTCGTCGTCGATTATCTTCAACTCATGCGCGGCATGGGCAATGCCGCCAATCGCGAGCAGGAGATTTCGGAAATCTCGCGTTCGCTCAAGGCACTCGCAAAGGAGTTGAACGTTCCCGTAATCGCCATATCACAGCTCAATCGGCGCGTGGAGGATCGTGGCGACCGCCGGCCCATGATGTCGGACCTGAGAGAGTCAGGCGCCATTGAGCAGGACGCCGATGTGATCATGTTCATCTACCGCGAAGAGGTCTACAATCCGAAGGATGAAAACATCAAGGGAATCGCCGAGGTGATCGTGGCCAAGCAGCGGAACGGCCCCATCGATACCGTCAAGTTGTCTTTCCTGAGCGACTTTACTCGTTTTGAGAATTACACCGAGCGCGAAGAATTTTACGAGGACGCGGAAGAGGCATAGCGGGTGCGCACGAAGTTGACCATCTTCAGGCTCATCACAACTTCCCGCTTCTGATTCAACACTTCCACCAACGAGCGCACAATGCCGCGATCCGGTTTGCTTTCCGAGCGGCGGGTCTCCAGAACGGTGACCCGGATCGACAGCTGAGCCCCTGGAAAAACGGGTTTTGGCCAGCGTAACTCATCACAACCCGGCGAACCCAAGTTCGCAACCCTGGATAGGTAATGATCCGTGTAGAGGCGCATCATGAGCGCGGCAGTGTGCCAGCCACTGGCGATGAGACCGCCGTAAAGGCTTGTCTTGGCTGTTTCACGATCTGTGTGATAGGAGAGCGGAACGAAACGCTTGCCGAACTCTAGGACCTCTTTCTCGTCCACGGTCATTGCGCCGAACTCGTGTACCGAACCGGAAACATAATCTTCGAAATAACGGTTATCGGGTGATGTGGAAAACGCCGAGTTGTTCATGATTAGTTCTCGCGCCGAGACGGCCAAGCGCGCAAAGAATATTTTTCTTTCCGGGACCGAAAAAAAGACTTCACCGCGAAATGATTCATGAGCTTACGCTTGCCCACCAGACAATGAAAATGGCACCTGAGGCACGGCATGGCAACTCGACTCGGCTTTTCCTGCTTGAAACGGAAAATAAAGCAGATGCTTCACTTTGTTCAGCATGACACACTACAGTCCGCCGCGGTGAAGAGATAAAATCCTTTTCACTTTTTCGCTAATGTCGCGAGCGCTTAGAATATCGCTGATGATCGCCACCGAATCGGCTCCCGCTTGCCATACCTCGACCGCATTGTGCTCGGTAATTCCACCGATGGCTACAATGGGAATGGTAACGTTCTGGCGAATCTCTCTAAGCATCGCCAGACCGCGCGAGCTGTAACCTGTGTCTTTGGTTTGGGTCCCGAACACGGGTCCGAAACCGATGTAGTCCGCACCCGCATGCTCGGCTTGCAGCGCCTGCCTTATGTCATGGGTCGAAATGCCGATTGTTCTATCGGGCATGAGCCTCCGCGCCGCATGCAGGGGCAGGTCCTCCTGTCCCAGATGGACACCGTCGGCGCTGCAGGCGAGTGCGATATCGACGCGGTCGTCGATGATAAGGCCGCAACCCGAGCTTCGCACGGCGTGGTGCAATTGCTTGGCGAGTCTGAGCAATTCCCCGGACGATAGAGATTTGGCGCGAAGTTGCAATAAACCGACGCCGCCCGCCAGCAGTTCCTCCAATACCACTGCCGATGCCCGGCCTCGGGTTTGCTCAGGGTCGAGGATTGCATAAAGAGGCGGTAGATCGAACGGTCGGGAGACGGAGGGCATGGCTTCAAGGAGTGCCTTCTTTTTTGATGGGAATCCGCAGATCCGTAATCTTCTTCCTCAGCGTATTGCGGTTAATGCCAAGAATTTGCGCGGCGCGGATCTGATTGCCGCGGGTTTTCCTGAGGGTGAGCTCGATCAGCGGCCGCTCGACCCGCTCGATCACCAACGAGTAGAGATTGTCAACGTCCACGCCTTCGGTTCTCCTAAAATAGTCGTCTAGCTTGTGATGAATGATTTCTTCCAACGAAAGCTGGTCCACTTCCAAGGTCGTGGTTGCAGGCTTGTTTTGAAGGGCAAAGTCTTTGGGGAACAAGATCGGTCCGGAAGAGAGGACGGCAGCGCGGATCAACGTGTTCTCCAACTCGCGCACATTACCGGGCCAGGAGTGATTCTCCAGCATTTTTTGCGCCTCAGGAGAAACACCCGAGATCTGTATACCCATTTCTCTATTGATCTTATCGATGAAGTAACCGATCAAAAGTGGGATGTCACCGCGCCGCTCACGCAAAGGGGGCAAATGGATCGGAATCACTTTCAAACGGAAATAGAGATCCTCGCGAAAACTCTTGTCTTTGACCGCCCGTTCCAGGTCCTGGTTGGTGGCGGCGACGATTCGGACATTGGCCTTCAGTGACTCACGTCCGCCCACGCGCGTGTATTCGCGCTCCTGAAGCACGCGGAGCAGTTTTGTTTGCAGCTCCAGCGGAATATCGCCGACCTCATCCAGGAAAAGCGTTCCTCCTTCGGCGAGCTCAAACTTGCCAATCCGGCGGTCTAACGCACCGGTGAAAGCGCCCTTTTCGTGGCCGAAGAGCTCGCTTTCCAATAGATCTCGAGGGATGGCGGCGCAATTGATTGCGACGAAGGGTTGATTCCAGCGCGGAGAATTGTAGTGAATTGTTTTTGCGACCAGTTCTTTTCCGGTACCGCTTTCACCCTGAATGAGGATGGTTGCCTGCGTATCAACGACCTGGCCAATGATCTTATAAACCCTTTGCATGCTCGGGCTGGTGCCGATCATATTGACGCCTGGCTCGAAGCGTTTTTTTACTTCCTCCTTGAGCTCGCGGAAATCACGAGTGAGTTTGCGACTATCCATCGCCCGCTTTACCAGCACCAGAACTTCATCCAGATCGAAAGGTTTCGTAATGTAGTCGAACGCTCCGTTTTTCATCGCACCTATGGCATTGCGCATCGTGTTTTGCGCAGTCATGACAATGATGGCGGTGTCCGTCCCCGCATCCTTGACTTCTTTCAAAAGGCTAAGGCCGTCCATGTCCGGAAGTTTAATGTCCATTAGAGAGACATCGTAACGGGTGCCAGTAAGGGCCTCCCGGGCTGCGCTGCCAGTGGCGACATTCTGCACCCAATAGCCTTCGTCTTCGAGCGCTTTCTTTAGGACAAACCGTAACGACTCTTCGTCTTCGGCAACGAGGATTTTGCCTTGTTCCATTTTCACTCTGTAACGATCAAGGAGACTTTGAACGTCGTCCCTTGTCCTTCGGTACTTTCTATGCGGATCAGTCCGCCGTGCTCTCTGATGATGCGATAGGAGATGGCCAGGCCGAGCCCTGTGCCGGTATTCTTGGTTGTAAAGTAGGGCGAAAAAATATGCGGTAGATCCTCCTCCTTGATTCCGCTCCCCTGATCTTCTATATCAACCCAGATGTAGCGCGACCTGCCTGCGCGCCGGTCGCGAATGTGAAAATCCGTTTCCGCCCGTGTCGTAATCGTCAGCGCCCCACCCTTGTTCATTGCCTGCAGGGCATTTTTCACGAGGTTGAGAAAGACCTGCGTGAGCTGCGCCTTGTCACCACGAACAGAAGGCAGGCTCGGGTCAAAACGCTTTCGCAGGACGACGCTTTGGTCCGCCAGGGTGTGGGTTTGTAGCAGCAACACGTCTTCCAAGACCTCGTGAATATTCACGCACCCCAGCGTCAGCCGGGCGGGTCGCGACAAGTCGAGAAGTTGCTCGATTAACTGATCAACGCGGTCCACCTCACGAATCATGATATCGGTATACTCGATCAGCTCCGGTGTGCTCTGCAAGGATCGGCGCAGCATTTGCGCTGCGCCTTTGATTCCACCGAGAGGATTGCGTATTTCATGGGCCAGCCCCGCTGCAAGAGTGCCCACCATCGCCAGCTTGTCGGCGCGCTTGAAGTCCTCTTCCAACTCCCTGCGGTGCGTCAGATTGCGCAACACCAAAATGCTGCCGAGAAACTGCCCGAAACGATCTTGTAGCGGCGAAACGGTTACGCTGACGGGTACTTTCCGACCCAAGCGATCACAAATATCGGCTTCTCCGCGCACGCTTTCATGCCGCGGTGGCCGGGTCTTGTCCAAAAGTTGAACGAGCCACAAGTCGTGCTTGAACACACCCAGGAAAGATTGACGAAGAGTTCGTGACGCGGAGAAATGGGTCATCATCTCGGCAGATTCATTAAAGAAAGTGATCTTCCCGTCCGGATCGACAGTGATCACGGCGTCTTCGAGGCTGGCTAAAACCTGTTGCCAGGAAAGTTTGAAACCAGAATGTTCGGCTTCGATATTCATGCGTCCGACTGTCCGTCGCAGGTAGAGACTTAGTGCGTTAGTGGGTTCCCAGTAAAGCCTTGCTTTTAAAGGCCGGATCATACCAAATATCGCGTTTCATGGAAACGCGCCGAACATCACGGCCACTTGCAAACACCGGCGGCGGTGTGTTAGAAAACTTATACACTTTAGGAGTTTACACCAAAGTGGGCTATGCCCGCTTTTTTGTTTTTGGGGGTACAGCGTGGATGCCACCGTCGTGCGGGTTTGGGAATTGGCCGCTCCGCTCGCCCAGGCGGAAGGTATGGAAATCGTGGATATCGAATTTCGTGCCGAGGGGAGCCGCGCTGGAAAAGTGCTCCGGCTATACCTGGATAAAGAGGGCGGGCCCAACGTCGAGGATCTTAGCCGCGTCAGCCGTCAACTGAGTGAATTGCTCGACGTCGATCCGTCAATACCTGGACCATTTACGTTGGAGGTGTCGTCGCCCGGGATCAATCGGCCGTTAAAAACGCGTGGGCATTTCGAGCGGTTTATCGGCAAGCGGGTTCGCGTGCGGACTCACCAGCCGATTAACGGCAGACGGTCCTTCCTGGGCGTTTTGCAGGAAGTGCGAGAAGACAGAATCACCTTGAAGCAAGAAGATACCGAGCATCAGATCCCATTTACTATGATTGAAAAGTCGAATTACGAGCACGACTGGAGTGCGTGACATGCAACAAGATCTAAATCGAGTTATCGAGCAGGTCAGCAAAGAAAAAGGCATCGACAAAGCAATTCTCATCAGTGCTTTGGAGAACGCCATGATCTCGGCTGCAAAAAAAACATTTGGTCATCAGCGTAAGATTGAGGCTCAGTTCAATCCCGAAATCGGCGAAGTCGAGCTGTTCGAAGCCAAAACGGTGGTGGAAAGTGTCAATGATCCGGCGCTGGAGATTACTCTCCAACACGCCAGAGACGAGCTCGATCCGGACGCCGAGATCGGCGATGAGTTGCTGTGCAAACTGGACTCCAGCATGTTCGGCCGTATTGCCGCTCAGGCGGCGAAACAGAACATTGTCCAGCGGGTACGCGATGCCGAGCGAGAGATTATCTATAACGAATTCAAAGGAAGGGAAGGGCATTTGGTCAACGGCATCGTCCAGCGTTTCGAAAAACGAAACATCATCGTGAACCTGGGACGCACAGACGCTATTTTGCCGGAGAAAGAACAGGTTCCGCGGGAACGCTACAGGCAGGGTGACCGAATCCGCGCTTATATTGTCAGTGTGGATATCACAAGTCGTGGCCCAC
This sequence comes from uncultured Syntrophobacteraceae bacterium, assembly GCA_964410485.1. Lineage (GTDB taxonomy): Bacteria > Desulfobacterota > Binatia > UBA9968 > UBA9968 > CAYPHJ01. Next base: position 11,010 of record CAYPHJ010000012.1, on the reverse strand, counting down.
AGATCGTTCTCTCGCGCACGCATCCGGGAATGCTGATCAAGCTGTTCGAGCAGGAAGTGCCCGAAATCTATGAAGGCATCGTTGAAGTCAAAGGAGCGGCGCGAGAGCCGGGAGGCCGCGCTAAGATCGCGGTGGTGTCCAACGATCCGGACGTTGATCCCGTCGGCGCGTGCGTCGGTATGAAAGGGACTCGCGTGCAGGCAGTGGTTCAGGAGCTTCGAGGTGAAAAGATTGACATTGTTCATTGGATTTCCGATCCGGCGGAATATGTCTGCCGCGCCTTGGCTCCGGCTAAAGTGTCAAAAATTATCATCGACGACGACGAGCATAGCATGGAGGTTATTGTTCCCGATGATCAACTGTCTCTCGCCATCGGGAAAAAGGGACAAAACGTGCGGCTCGCCTCGCGTTTGACCGCGTGGCGCATTGACGTGCGTAGCGAAGCGGAGGCAGAAGAGGAAACGCGGCGCGCGCGCCTCTCGATCGGCGCCATTCCCGGCATCAACGACCTGGTGGCTGAGTTGCTGTACCAGGCCGGCTTCAAGTCCGCGGAGGAAATTGCGGAAAGCGATTTGGAAGAGATTTTGGAAGTCGAAGGTATTAGCAAGGAAAAGGCCGAGGCTCTGCACAAATCGGCGCGGGAATACGTGTCCGAGAAACGACAAAAGGAAGCGGAGGAAAAGGCCAAAGCCCAGGAGCAAGCTGCGACCGCAGCCGGTTTGGAGACGGCCGCTACGGAGGGTGCGGCTGACGCATCCGAGATCAAAGTGTCCTGACCCGGGTCTCCCGTGTCGCGAACACGACATGTTCCCCGGCGAACCTGCCTGGGGTGTGGCGCATCGGAATATCGACCTCGGCTAGTGCGCTTAACTGTAGGCAAGCAGGGGGAGCTAAAAATCGATGCACGCGGGCCGGGTCGAGGAGGGTACCTTCACAGGAATCCACAATGTTGGCTAGCTTTTCTCAAACGGAAAAGCATGCATCGTGCTTTTCGGGTGGAAGTCGGAAGAGCTGCAAAAGAGAAGCTGATTCAAACTCTGCGAGAGCGAGACGGGGAGTAAAACGAGATGGGTAAAACCAGAGTCCATCTACTGGCTAAAGAGTTGGGGATCGAAACCAAGGATCTGATCGCCCACATGGAAAGATTAGGTATTCGGGGACGCAAGGCGCAGAGCACCATTGAAGAGGATGAGGCTGGACGCATTCGTGCCGCCTTGGCCGCCCAAGTGCGACCTCAAGTCCACATTGGGACGGAGAAAATCGTCGCGGATCGCGTGGTGACGTCGGAGACCGAGAGTCTCCGCGAGGTGCAGGCGCGCGAGACCATCGTCGAGCGCAGGGTTCGCGCCAACGTGATCCGACGCCGCACTAGTCGAGTTGAGGTCCCGCAACCGGAAGGGTTCGAACCGGAGCTGCACAAGGAGCCGTCACCGGAGCCAATCACAGCTTCGGAAGCCAGCATCATACCAGCGGAGCCCGAGGAGCAAATGCAAGCGGATGCTGTGTTGCCCATCGAAGCTTTCGCCGAGGAACCCGGTGTCGCAGTGGAGCCCGAGCAGGAAGAAGCGGTATCGGCCGACGAGGTTGCTTCTGAGATTGCCGCGATCATCCCCGAGCCGGAAGAAGCAGTGGAAGAAACCAAGTCGGTAGAGCCGCTACCGCCACAACAGGAGGCGCCGCGAGGAGCGCGTATCCTCGGGCGCATCGACCTTAAGAAAACACTGAGGGCTGAACCCGCTCCCGTCCCCGTGGGTCGCCGACCAGCCATCAGCGTAACGCCCGCTCCCGGTCCAGTCACGGACGTGACCAAGCCTGGTCGCGAAGCGACGGAAAAGGAAAAACCGGCAACAGGTGAAGAGGAAAAACCAGCCGCTAAAGCCGGGCGCCACAAAAAACGCGTCGTCAAGAAGCAGGACGTTTTAGATTTCAGGGAAAAAGAGCTGCGTTCGGGGCGAATACCCAAAAAGAAGCGAGCGCTCCCTGGGAAAGAGCAGCGAAAAACGGAAATTACCGTTCCCAAGGCGAGCAAACGCGTGATCAAGATCTCGGAAGTGATCACGGTGGGCGATCTGGCGCGTGACATGGGCGTGAAGGCGGGTGAAGTCATCAAGAAATTGATGGGCATGGGTATGATGGCAACCATCAACCAGATCCTCGACGCCGACACGGCCACCCTGATCGCTTCGGAGTTCGATCATCAGGTGGAAAACGTCGCTTTCGACGCGGATAGCGCGCTGGAGCTGGAGCACCAAATCGAAGAGCCGGAAGGCGCGCTCATCCCGCGGCCTCCGGTGGTGACGATCATGGGCCATGTGGACCATGGTAAGACCTCATTGCTCGATGCAATCCGGAGCACCAATGTGACCGCTCAAGAACACGGCGGGATAACGCAGCACATTGGCGCCTACCATGTCCAGGTAGACGGGCGCAGCGCCACTGTTCTGGACACCCCGGGGCACGAAGCGTTCACCGCCATGCGCGCGCGTGGAGCGAAAGTGACGGATATCGTGGTCCTGGTTGTGGCCGCCGATGATGGAGTGATGCCGCAAACGGTGGAAGCAATTAACCATGCGCGTGCCGCTGAAGTGCCGATCATCGTCGCTGTCAACAAGATCGACAGACCGGATGCAAATCTGGAACGTGTCAAACGTGGTCTGGCGGAGCACGGCTTGGTGGCCGAAGATTGGGGAGGTGATACTGTATTTGTGCCCGTTTCGGCGAAAACCCATGAAGGGATACCTTCGTTGTTGGAAATGCTGCTGCTGCAAGCGGATATTCTGGATCTCAAAGCCAATCCCCAGAAACTGGCGCGCGGAACGATTATTGAAGCCAAACTAGATCGAGGTCGAGGTCCGGTCGCGACCGTGCTCGTGCAGGAAGGCACGCTGCGAGTCGGAGACTCTTTTGTATGTGGCGTTTTTCACGGCAAAGTACGGGCGATGATCGATGACCGGAGCCGCAAGGTCGAAGCGGCACCTCCCGCGTTACCCGTTGAGATCCTTGGCTTACAGGGAGTACCTCAAGCTGGCGACTCGTTCGTCGCGGTGACGGACGAATCGAAGGCGAGGCAGGTCGCGGAATACAGGCAGAGCAGACAGCGCGAGGCTGAGTTGGTGAAGAGCAGCAAAGTGTCTCTGGAAGAGCTGTATGATCAAATCAAAGCCGGAGATGTCAAAGAACTGCGGGTAGTCTTGAAAGCCGATGTCCAGGGTTCCGTCGAGGCGCTGACGGAAGCACTTAGTCGGCTTTCCACAGACGAAGTCAAGCTCCGAGTCATTCATGGATCGGTGGGCGGCATTACGGAAAGCGATATCTTGCTGGCGGCAGCTTCGAACGCCATCGTGATCGGATTTAACGTCCGGCCCGAATCGAAGGGCGCGGCGCTGGCGGCTCAAGAAGGTGTGGACGTCCGTCTGTATACGATTATTTACGAGGCGGTGGCGGACGTCAGGGCGGCTATGGAGGGTATGCTAGAGCCGACTTATCGAGAACAAACCGTTGGCCGTGTCGAGATTCGCCAGACATTTAATATTCAAGGCGTCGGTACGGTTGCTGGCTGTTATGTGACCGAAGGGAAAATCCAACGGGGTAATCTGGTGCGTCTCTTGCGCGATCAGGTGGTTGTCCACGAGGGCAAGTTGGCCAGTTTAAAACGTTTTAAAGACGACGTGCGCGAGGTATCCGCAGGATACGAGTGTGGTCTCTCTATCGAGGGTTACCAAGACATCAAACAAGGGGACGTCATCGAACCCTATGAGCGAATCTCGGTTGTTCGCCGGATTACCGCAAGCGGGCCGGTTCGCGAAGCATCCCGGGCCTCAGCCGGCGAAAAACGCTAGCCTTGTACGATTTTGAATCCAACGCATCGCTCGTTGTGGGAGTGCTGAAGCTTCGGCTTATCCTCCCCGAGAACCATTCGCTCAAGGGAAAGCGGGGCGTTTTGAAACGAATTCAAGCCAAGATTGCAAATCAGTTCAACGTCTCGGTTGCGGAGTGCGGCGACCAGGACCTATGGCAGAGTGCGCTGCTCGGCTTCGGTGTAGTCGGCAGCAGCCAACCGATCATAAACGCGACGCTGCAGAAGGTTGCGCAAGTGGTGGAGGAGATGGGTCTTGCGCAAGTCGCGGAGGCCAGAATTGAAACTTTTCATTGCTGATTCGCTTCGCATCGTTTTTTTATGGACTATCAGCGCGCGGAACGGGTAGGTGACTTGCTTATCGAGGTCATTTCTGACCTCTTGCGCAAAGAGATTCGTGACCCGCGCATTCGCACCGTGACCTTGACGCGCGCGAAAGTGAGCAAAGATCTAAAACACGCCCGGATCTATGTCAGTTTTCTCGGCGACCAGGAACAGAAGAGCGAAGCTATCGCCGGTCTCAGGAGCGCCAGTGGTTTTATCCGTTCCAGATTAGGCAGGCAAATCAAGCTTCGATTCATCCCCACGATTGAATTCGCTTATGATGATGCTGAAGACGAGGCCCGGCGGATCGAGGATCTTCTGGCCCGAGTCAAAGAAAAGAGCTGAGATTCTTGTCGGGGATTGTTTTCGACTGATCCTCTCGATCCGGCCGGCTCCATGGTGAATGAAAGCGCCATCCTCCTCATCGACAAACCGGAGGGGCCTACTTCGGCATACGTGGTGCGCAAGATAAAGAACTATCTTGGCACTAAGAAAATCGGCCATCTCGGTTCGTTGGACCCTTTTGCCTCCGGGCTACTCCTGCTCGGGGTTAACGAGGGGACCAAGATCGCCGACATTTTTTTGAGTGCGTCCAAAAGCTATCGCGGCGTGCTGGCTCTGGGCGTGGAAACCGATTCGCAGGACGGCACCGGAAAGATTTTGAACGTGCGCTCCGTGCCCTCCATAGGATTAGCGGAACTGGACCGTCTCACGGCCAATTTTACCGGCGAACAGGAGCAAGTTCCGCCGATGTTCTCCGCGTTGAAACGAGATGGCGTGCGGTTGTACAGGCTGGCGCGCCAAGGCAAGGAAGTGCCCCGGGAGCCACGCCGCATCCGCATCGAAACGCTGACGCTTGAGAAGCGCAATGAGACGGAAATTGAGTTCGATGTTACCTGCTCGCGCGGAACCTATGTCCGAACATTGGCGGCGGATATGGGCGCCTTTCTGGGCTGTGGAGCTCACCTCAAGGCATTGAGGAGAACGGCATGTGGGCATCTATCGGTTGCGCACGCAATTAGCCTTACGCAGTGCGAGCAGCTGGCCAAGTGTGAAAAATTGCCAACCCTCTCACTGGCGGATGCTCTTTCGCATGTGCGCGCAGTCACCTGGGACCAGCGGCGTCTGTCGCGACTGCGACAGGGGCAGCAGGAGATTTTGACTTATATTGAAAAACCAATGGCAAGTGAAAAGATGGTTCGTATTCTCGACCCGCGTGGCAACCTGGTTGCTCTGGCTGCTTGGGAGCAAGAGATGCCGGCCCCTCGATGGCGCCTCGTCCGTGTCTTTCGTGCTTGATTCATGCAGACCTGCTAGCTTAGCTAGTCCGCCGCACAGCCGTTGACATTTCCGCAGTGTATCGGATAGTTGATACAACGGAGGTAAGAAAAAACGCTTGCCGGGCGAGACATCGCCCTGGAAAACGACGGCGCTTTGTTTAGAGGATTCCGCGGGCAGAAAATATCTTCAATGTAGCAAAGGCAGAGAGCATCGACATGACCACCGTATCGCGTACAGTTCCCTCGAATAGCCATGTTCAAAAGTGGGTTAAGGAAGTGGCAGGATTGTGCCAGCCCGATGACGTATTTTGGTGTGACGGCTCCGCAGAGGAACGCGAACGGCTCACCCGGGTCGCGGTTGAGTGCGGGGACCTGATTCCACTCAATCCCAAGCAGTTGCCCGGCTGCTACCTGCATAGGAGTGCGCTCAATGATGTAGCGCGCACTGAAAACCTGACTTTTGTATGCACCGAAAATCAAGAAGACGCCGGCCCCAACAACAACTGGATGGCGCCGGCGGAGTCTTATGACCGGCTGTCAAAGATTTTTAGCGGTTCCATGCGCGGAAGGACGCTTTACGTGATCCCGTTTCTGATGGGCGCCCCGGGATCCCGCTTTAGCAAAGTTGGCGTACAAGTTACCGACAGTGTCTATGTGGTGCTCAACATGCGGATGATGACGCGCATGGGCCGGGTCGCACTCGACCATCTCGGCAATTCCGATGACTTCACCCGCTGCCTTCACTCCAAGGCCGACCTCAACATCGAGCGCCGCTATATCTGCCACTATCCGCAAGACAACACGATATGGTCGGTGGGCTCCGGCTACGGCGGCAACGCGCTTTTGGCAAAGAAATGTTTGGCCTTGCGTATCGCAAGCAAACTGGGACAGCAAGAGGGCTGGCTGGCTGAGCATATGTTGATTGTCGGGGTAGAAAGCCCCGATGGTGATGTTACTTATATGTGCGGCGCGTTTCCCAGTGCCTGTGGGAAGACCAACTTGGCCATGCTGGTGCCGCCGCCAAGCATGAAAGGTTGGAAGATCCACACGCTTGGCGACGATATTGCGTGGCTCCGTATCGGTTCCGACGGCAGGCTCTGGGCGATTAATCCGGAGGCGGGTTTCTTTGGCGTCGCGCCCGGGACCGGATCTAAAACCAATCTCAACGCGATGCGCATGATTCAGAAGGATACGATCTTCACAAACGTTGCGCTCAAGCCTGATGGGACGGTTTGGTGGGAGGGACATGACGATCCTCCCCCTGGCAGCGCCAAGGATTGGCGTGGCAAGCCGTGGGACCCCAAGAGCGGCCATCCGGCGGCTCATCCGAACGCGCGTTTCACGGTTCCCATCAAACAATGCCCGACTTATGCTGCGGAGTGGGAAAAACCCGAGGGGGTGCCAATTAGCGCTATCCTTTTTGGCGCGCGCCGACAGAAGCTGGTTCCCCTGGTTTATCAATCCTTCAACTGGCAGCACGGAACGTTCCTCGGGGCAACCCTGGCCTCCGAGACAACCGCGGCAGCCACGGGCGCTGTAGGCGTAGTGCGGCGCGATCCCATGGCCATGTTACCGTTTTGTGGTTATAACATGGGCGATTACTGGGCTCACTGGCTGTCTGTCGGAAAGCGGGCGACGAATCCACCGAAGATTTTCCGGGTCAATTGGTTCCGCCGCAACGATCGCGGGCAGTTTCTCTGGCCGGGATTCGGCGAGAACCTCAGAGTTCTGCGCTGGGTAGTCGAACGGAGCCGTGGCACGGGTGAGGCCACCGAGACGCCGATTGGGTTTTTGCCCAAATCTTCTAAGCTGAACAGCAGCGGAAGCAAAATTTCCGCAACCGACCTCGAACGCTTGCTTGCGGTCGATCGTGAGGGCTGGAAGAACAATCTCAAGGGGCAGATTGAATTTTTTGATAATTTCGGCGATCGCCTGCCGGCGGGGATCAAAGAAGAGCAGGCGGCGCTGGCTCGTCGCTTGAGAGGTTAACAAGGAGGTAGATCGTGCCACGTGGACATCATGATGTTGGAGGGCTTCCCGGTGCCGGTCCGATTGACCAAGCCGAGCATCAGCTTTCCGATTGGGAGATTCTTGCCGACGCGGTCAATCAAGCCCTGGGCGTCAAAGGGGTCAAACGCACGGATGAAATGCGCCGTGCCCGCGAAGAAATGGACTCTGAAGCTTATCGCGACCTGAGCTACTACGAGCGTTGGATCGCCAGCATCGAGACGATATTGGTTGAAAAGAAAATCCTGACGCGGGATGAAATCGACCGTAAACTGGCTGAGTTCGAGGCGAAATGGGGTCAAGCTTGAACGAGCAGAGTGGTAAGTTCAAGCCGGGGGATACGGTTCGAGTGCGGGCTGAAGATCGCCCCGGGCATATTCGCACGCCTTTTTACATCAGGGGTAAAACCGGCTGGGTCGAGCGAGTTTATGGTGAGTTCCTCAATCCGGAATCACTCGCCTTCGGTGGCGATGGTCTGCCAAAAAGAACATTGTACTTGGTTTCTTTCAACCAAGGCGATATTTGGGGGGACTCCCAAAGCCCGCGAGACAAACTCCTGGTCGATCTCTATGAACATTGGCTGGACCCGGTCACGAAGGAGAATTAATCGATGAGTACGCCACAAAACACCGACTTCGATGCGCACGAACACGAGCATCCAAAGCATGAACTCAGCCATTATGCCAAAAGGATCTATGCCATCCGTGACTTATTATTGGAAAAAGGAGTGCTGACCGAGAAGGACATCCGCTGCCAGATCGAGTACCAGGAGGCCCGTTCGCCAGCAAACGGGGCGAAACTTGTGGCGCGCGCGTGGGTCGACCAGGCGTTCAAGGCGCGTCTATTAGCCGAACCGAAACAGGCATGCGCGGAAATAGGTATTGATGCCTCCAGCATTAATGAATTCGTCGTCTTGGAGAACACCAAGAGCGTCCGGCATATGGTGGTGTGCACGCTGTGTTCCTGTTATCCCCGACCAATTCTCGGCCGGCCGCCCGATTGGTACAAGAGCTTCAACTACCGCCAGCGTGCGGTCAACGATGCGCGCGGCGTCATGCGGGAATTCGGGTTGGTGTTACCGGACAATGTCGAGGTCCGCGTGCACGACAGCACTGCCGATATCCGCTATCTCGTTCTTCCGCTGCGTCCTCCCGGTACAGACAAACTCACCGAGGATCAGTTGGCGAAGCTCGTCACACGCGATAGCCTGATTGGCGTCATGGATCCGCTTCCGGCGCCGTTAACGTAGCTGCGATTGTAGCCATCGTCTGCGCTATGCCCGTCAAGCATGACCCCGCGAACGCAAGTTAGTGCGTTTCTGTTCGTTGCTCGGGCCGTAAAGCGACTTATGTGCGCGCAACTTTCCGGAGCTCACCCTGCGCTCCTTGGCTGCCTGCCTGTACCTAGCGGTTACAACGGTAAGTTCCCGGCCTTCAGTTGAACCAGCTTACAGATTCTTTTTGTTGATTTTCACGGCTACTGCCCTTATCATCCGGCTCTCAAGGATTGATCGATGCTGCCGAGATTCACGCCAGGGCAAATTGCGAGAACGCGTAAACTCAAGCGCATGCCGGGATTTACTTGCGCTACGGTCCTGCGTTGTATCGGGCAAGATTTGGAACTTCGCGGCCTTAAGACGTTTGATTTGGTCGCGGACGGCGACATATGTATTGTGCAGTGCGGCTATCAGACGCCTCCTGCAGAGACCCCGGTGACTTTGCACTACACCGCCGCTGATATAGAGGAGTTGGACCGCACAAACGCGGAAAAACGCTTCGGCGGCGCACGGTCGACGGAATTTCTCACACTTCCGCAGATCTTTCGGGCCATTGGGGGAGTTTTAGACAATAACGAGGATCAATTGGTCAGAATCACCAATAACGTCACTGTGGGCCAGGAGTCCACGTTGAGAATTGAATACGAAACTCGTGATGGGGAGCGGGTCATCGATGATCGTCCGGTTTCAGCCGTCTATGACATGTGCGTCAGCATGTACAAAAAGCGCGGAAAAAAACGCGCTTAAGACCCTTGAGACTTGGGCCGAGCTGCGCGCCCGGCCTCATTGCCGTCACGTTTTGCTACGCCAGGATCAGAAATCGTAAAACGCGTTCAAGGAAACAATCGGTGGCAACGACACTTGACTATTACACGCTGCTTGGAGTCGCGCGCAACGCGAGTTCGTCTGAAATCAAGAGCGGGTACCGCAAGATGGTGTTTCGCTATCATCCGGACCGCAATCCCGAGGATGGCAACGCTGCGGAAAAGCTTGCGCAGGTATTGGAGGCTTACGAGACTCTGTCCGACTCGGCTAAGCGTGCTGTTTATGACGAAGCGACCCGTCCCTCATTTGAAGAGGAGTTTCAAGAAGCATCGGGTCTGCACGAGGAGAAAGTACACGAGCCATTTGGTAATGGTTTCCGCTTTTCTCATGAGTTTAAAAAGCCGCTGACGCCTGAGCCGAAGTGCCCCACCTGTTCGGTGGTCGGCACGGATTATGTGGTCTCTCGAAAAGGGGGGAGCGGCGGTTCAAAAGGCAAACAATTCGTGGTAGCGCCGTTCAGCATTATCTTTTGCAGCGAATGCGGCCATGTCTATGGTGTCGCCAGTGTTGCATAAGCCGGAGAGGTGTCTCCTCAATAAATAATACCGCCACCTTCGACGGCTAACAGCTGGCCCGTGACGAAGTCACTATCTGAGCTCGCCAGGAACAGGGCAGTTCCGACAATATCTGCCGGCGTTTCGACGCGTTTGAAACAGCGCTTGTCAACGCTGTCTTGCCGGCGTTTGCGGACATCCTCGGTCACGGTCTCTTCGCTCATGGTCGACCCGGGAGTTAGGCAGTTGACATTTATCCCCCATTCCCCGAGCTGGCGCGCCATGACCCGCGTCAGCGCCACCACGCCGCCTTTGGCTGTGGTGTAATGAGGCATATTGCCGGAGCCACTAAAAAAAGTACCGGACGCGACATTGACGATCTTACCGCTTTTTTGTCTTTTCATGATAGGGATGACTGCTTTGCTGCACAGAAACACCCCCTTGAGGTTCACTTCGAGAACTCGGTCCCATTCATCCAGGGCGAGATCTTCTACCGGGCCCTTCCAGAGCTTCTCGGTAACGTAGATGGCGGCGTTGTTGAGCAAAATATCGATGTGTCCGAAACGGTCCAAGGTCTCGCGCATCAGATTCTCAAGGTCAGGGAAATTTCGTACGTCTGTTGTTCGTGACCAGGCGGAATAACCGCCGTCCATTAGGTCGCTGGCCACGGCCTGGGCCGCCTCGTGATCGATATCCGCGATGACAACGTGAGCTCCTTCTTCGGCAAATCGTCGCGCATATGCTTTGCCGATGCCATGGCCCGCACCGGTAATGATGGCCACCTTGTTCTCAAGTCTCATGGAACCTCCGAGGATATCTAAATGCCCGTTCAAGGTTCAAAGGTTCAAAAGTTCAAGCGCGAAACCGTGGAACATCTGAACCTTTGAACCGACGTTAGGTGAAGCTTGGGGCTTTGCCTTCGAAAAAAACGCCGAGGTTGGCGACGGG
>CAYPHJ010000011.1:38298-67864 GCA_964410485.1 uncultured Syntrophobacteraceae bacterium | reverse complement strand
CTGCGCATCTCGGTTAGCTCGACTAGTCATACCGTTGCCATCCCACCAAACTGCCGTGAGGTACTTCGAGTGGATGGTTTTGTGGGCGTCGAAGTCGGTGATGAATTCTACCTAACCGATAGTTCGTCAGTATTTCACCTTAAACCGACCAACGGTGAGGGTTACGCAGGACTTACCCCGGCATTTGAAAATAAGTCCTCCTTAGCCCAGGCAAACTTCTGGTGTTTTGGTTTGTTTAAGCTCCTTCGACCGCTTCGTATCTACAGCCTGCATGCGGCAGGGCTCGCGACCGGAGATGGACAAGGCCTTCTCCTTGTCGGACCATCCGGAAGCGGCAAATCGACACTGGCAATAGGACTGATTCGAGCAGGTTGGAATTATCTTTCCGATGATGCCGTCTTCCTGCGGCACGGATTGGAAGGGATCGAAGCCCTGGCTTGCCGCAGGAGTTTCTACATCGACGCGGGTCGAGCCAGCGACTATGCTGATTTCTCGCTGGCCGACATGGCACCGGACTCGAACGGCCGCCAGCGGCGTAAGATTGGGATTCACAAAGCCTATCCTGAGCAATGCGTGCCCTCCTGCTTTCCCCGTGATGTGATCTTTCCTCGAATTGTAGTGCGCAAGCAGAGCAGCTTGACGGCGATGGATAGAGTCCGTGCGTTGCGAATTCTCCTGTCGCAGAGCGCGCCGCAACTGTTTGGCCGGAGCACCATGCCCGGACATTTGGAACTGCTCAAAAGACTTTTAGGACAAGCCGAGACCTACGAGCTGCTGGCCGGAAGTGATCTGCGTGATGCTCCGGCGAAGCTCGCTGATCTACTCTTCGAAGCACGAGGGGAGCGGAAGTGGCAAGACTTGTCATTGAGCTGACCAATCGTTGCAATCTCAGCTGTGGCCATTGTTTCGAAGAGCGACATGCCGCAACTGGAGATCTCACTTTCGAGATATTGGAAAAAGTATGCGGCGAAGGGAAGAGCTGCGGTATCGATCAGTTGAGTTTCACTGGTGGCGAGCCGACGATCCACCGCCAATTCGAGGAAATCATCCACCGCGTATCCCAGGCTGGTTACTTGTTTAGCTTCGTGAGCAATGGAATCACTTTCCCGAAGATCTACTCGTTATTGCTTAACCGGCGAAGCTCATTTCTTGGCGTGACCTTCAGCCTCGATGGCGCGCATGAAACCACCCATGATCGACTGCGCGGCAAAGGATCGTACCGTCGTGTAATGCGCGCAATAAGTATCTGTGTGGCAAAAGGGCTGCCTTTTACTTTAAACATGGTGCTGACGGCGCAGAATCGTAACGAGGTCAAGGAAATGGTCAGGCTTGCGTGGCAGCTGGGGAGCGCTGGAGTGCGTTTCGGCCACCTGATGCCGAGCCCGGAGACAGCCCTGCGTAAGTTGGATTTGTCGCCACAAGAGCGGCGAGAGGTGGAATCGGTAATCTGGCGTCTGAGGGAAACTGCCGTAATCCCAGTGGGAATGGCCCCCGGCTATTTCAGTGAGCTCGCGTTGTTTCCTTGTGGTCCACTGCAATTAGAGGAATACAACCTCGACTACAGAGGTAACCTGACTCTCTGCTGCCAGCTCTCTGGCCATTCCGGACAGAATAACCATTCCGAGGTGTTAGGTAATCTTAATGAGCTGAGCCTGACAGAGGCGGTTGGGCGATTTCATCAACGGGTAGTGACCTACCTCTCCGACAAGCGTGACAACATTAAGAGGGGAGAATTCAGCCAACTAGATTATTTCCCGTGCTGGTATTGCCTGAAGTATCTCGACAAGACCTCCTGGCTCGAGAACTTTTCCAACCATCCCTGGAGTGCGCCGAACAAGATCCATAAGGAGACTCACACATCATGCTAGACAAAAAATTTGAAACTCACGCAGATGTGGTCGATACAAAGCTGGATGATGGAGAGGTCGTTCTTCTACATCTGGCGAGCAAAACCTATTACAGCCTAAATCCCAGCGGTGAGCGAATCTGGCAAGGGTTGAAAGAAAAGTTGACTTTGGGAGAGATCAGCCGACGGCTCCAGGAAGAGTTCAATGTGGATGCCGAAAGCGCCGATACAAGCGTCGTGGATCTCGTAAACGAACTCTGCGAACAAAACTTGGCGCTACGTGATACCAGGAGTTCCTAAGTGGAGCTCTCGCCCGAGCGAAGTCTATTGCTCGCCTGCGCCAGAACGAATCTGCTCGCGGAGGAGCGTCGGCGGATAAGCGAATTGGCATCCGCTGATTTAGACTGGGATCAAATCACGGCGGTTGCTTACGCTCATGGAGTTGCGCCGCTCATTTATCATAGTCTCGCCCAAAGCGGCGTGATCTGCCTCGCTCCCCCGAACATAGCACAGACGCTCGAAAAAGCTTACTACGGCAACGCCGCAAGGAATCTGCTCTTGTACAGCGAGCTTCGAAAGGTGCTCCTGTCGCTGAGACAAGAGAAGGTCGAGGCTATCGTTCTCAAAGGAGCGGCATTGGCGGAAACGGTTTATCCCCACCGGGCGCTCAGGCCGATGTCGGACATTGACCTCCTGGTAGGCAAAAACAATGTCGCTAAAGCGGAAGCGGCGCTGATGGAGATAGGCTACAGAGTCGACGCAAGCACGAAGGAACGACGACTCAGGGAGCATTATCATCTCGTCTTCGAGAAGCCCGGTTGCTCTATGATCGAACTACACTGGCATATCAAACGTCCCAGCGGTCCTTTTAAGATGGATATAGATACGCTGTGGCAGAGATCCCGCCCCCTAAAAGTAGCCGGTATCGACGCGCTTTCATTTTCGCCAGAAGATCTACTTCTTCACTTATGCCAACATTTCTGGAAGCACGAGTTTGCCGGTGGGATCAGACCGCTCTGCGATATTGCCGAAGTGACAAAACATTACGGTAACAAGATCGACTGGACAAAGGCAGTTGCCAGGTCCTCTGAATGGGAGATGAACGCATGTACATATGTAGGTTTGCGGCTTGCCAGGGATCTACTTGACGCTGCTATTCCGGAGCGTCATTTGGAAGATCTCCGGCCCGTGAATTTCAAAGTGGAAGTAATTAGTTGGGCGACGGAAAGCGTTCTGGGACATGGGGAATGTCCCCTGGTGTTTCCTGATCTCCTGAAGCTTTTTTGGAAGGGCCATTCCGTCAAAGAGAGATGGCGGGTTATACAAAGGCTCTTTTGCCAAAGCAGGGTGTCGGGATGCGCCAACGATACTTCCGTACCAAACAGAGACTACACGTATTATCCCTCACGCATCAAGCATTTGCTTATGCGGTACGCCCCCACAGTCGGACGCTTGTGGGTGGGCAACCAGAAAATAAGAGCTGCGGCTGAAACGGAAGGGAAACAGCAGCGATTAGCGAAATGGCTTGCTCAAGGATCAAACGTTGGTTAATAAGCGCATCGCACCACTGGTCCTACGCGGGATGGCGGAGAAGGGAGGGAGTCGAACCCTCCGGGACTCTTACGAGCCCCAGACTGGTTTTGAAGACCAGCGGCACCACCGGGCACCTTCCTTCTCCACTGTGACCAAACGTGGAATTTCGGTTGGGTGCTAGCTTACCAGACCCTCTTGCACTCGCAAACAGGACGGTTGTTGATTGGAAAGAGTCCGATCTCCGCCGGCCGACCCCCAGCTCTTCACTGCTCCACACTTAACCCCTTAGGGTGAGGCCGGGTTGTTTGATTCGCCGCCGAGAAATTCCTCGACCGGGGACAACGCGTCGAAGTGGTGGCATATGATTTTCAGGATTGCCAGCAGAGGCACCGCCAACAAGGCTCCCGGTATGCCCCAGATCCAGCCCCAGAATATGAGCCAGGCAAAAATAATCACTCTGTTGAGGGCAAGCCTTTTTCCCAGCGCGGTAGGCGTGATGAAGTTGCCTTCTAACGCCTGGATGAGGAAATAAGCCAAGGGAGGAGCCACAATGCGTAAAGCCTCGTCGAATGTCAGGACAGCCGTAATGGCAACGACGATGATCCCGATCAGAGCGCCCAGATACGGAATATAGTTAAGGAACATCGCCATCACGCCCCAAAGGGCAGGATTTGGCATACCTAAAAAATACATTGTCGTGCCGACCACGACGCCCAAGCCCGCGTTGATCAGCGTCACGGTCCAAAGATATCGCGCGATGTCGGCTTCGATTTCGCGGCAGATTTCAACCGCTCTCTTCTTGTCTTCGAGGGTGGGCAACACTTTGACGAGCTTTAACAGGAAAAGATCGCCGGAAGCCAGCAAGAAGTACAGCAACACCAGTGTTGCCCCGACGATGAATGCAAAGCTCTGTGTGCTGCTGAAAATAGATTCGCCGAGCCCGGGCCTCGGAGCTTCCACGGGACTGTCTGGGCGTGTTTCGCCCTGAACTGTTTTCTCGATCTCTCGTGCCGTTTCTCTGGCCTGCTCAACCGATCGCGTAACCGCAGCTAGCTTCAGCCGAATCTGGTGCAAGTTGTGGGGAGCTTCGCGAACCCAGTCCCGAGCGGGGCCCGAGAGTCGATAAGCACCATAGGTGACCAAACTCAGGACAATGACAAGAACCAGGGCTGCGCCCACCGGTTCGGCGATGCGTATGCGGCGCAACCAGCGGGTCGCCGGCGCAAAAAAGGCACTCAAGATGTAAGCCAGTACCAGTGGGAGAAAAACGTCCCGGGCAAAGTACAGGCTATACATGCTGAGGAGGAGAAAAATTCCAGTGAGCGTAACTGACCGAATGTCAACTGGACCCTCGAAGATGTCCCTGAGTCGATGAATGTTGTGACGGTCGTTTCCGGTATTGGTATTTTTCGACAAACGTTTCACAGTTATAACTCCCGGCTCTCGTGCGCGACTCCGGCCGCCGTGCGCAGCCGCGGGACAGTTTTTTATGTAACTGCGGAGTGCCGGATCACGAAGGTCGCTGGGTATCAAGCGACCTCTCGAAACCGGGCAGGATCGCTCTAAAGAAGGCGTTTTGCACTAATCCGACGATGACATCCAAGGTACTCGCCTGCGGGTCCGCCAGTTTCCCTGATACCGATACCTCCGTTGCGATTTCCTCACGTGGCCGGTTCTGGAGGATCCAGGCAACCCCATCGAGGATGCGTTCGTAGATCTGGCGCAAAATCGGCTGATGCCTGTCTTGGCGGGGGTCATGCACGCTTACGTCCCTAAAAAATGGCTTCACGTATCCTTTAACGAAGCCGTTGCGAACTACCATTTCCGAATAGAATGAAAACAGGCCCGCGGCGACGTCGAAGTTGCCATACGCGCGAAACAGGTTGTTCATTGGCGGCATGTCGGTATCATCGATGCTTAGTGCAAAATCAAAGTTCGGGCTTTTGGCATAAGGTTGCAGGTGTGCCACGAGGCGCGTCTTGCCGGAGCCCATGAACTTTCCTGAGGCGGTGCCCACGGCAACCCCATCCTCAGACTGGTTACCCAAGTTCCTGATCCTTAGGGTTAGGTCCGTGACAAAGAGCCGGTAATTGGGTTTACTGGCGCGATTAATGATCCCCAACTCGCCACCTGCAATGTGAACCTCGTCAACGTAGAGTTGAAGCGTGGGTTCGTTGGTTGTTTCGCGAATGACCCGGTCTGTTTTCCTGGAGAGCTCTTTCGTTGGGGTCTCTCCCGCCTTTATGTGGATGTAATCGGCGTGCAGGCCTTGAACCTCTAGCCTGGGTATCTCAATGATTCTCGTACGGCTTGCGTACTCAATCACCCCTGAACCACTGAGCACACCGCGGTTGACTTCGAACTGATAGCGCTCCGTAATCGGTTTGAAATAGTCCAGGGCAATCTGATCCAGAGTGATGGCGGCTCTGAGCGCAACATGGGGTTCGGCCAGGAAATCAGCCCCACCCTCCAGGATCAAGTGTCCTGTTTCGAATACGTTAGCCTCGAGGTAAACCGGTGAGGGGTAGACAGCCTGCTCGGACCTTACGTTGCGGATATCGTTGGCACGAAAATTAACCTTGCTGAGATGGAGGGGTTTGTAAGGGCCGTCGTCAACGTAAGTCAACTCACCATTGGAAATCGTGAACTCATTGATCTTGAGCGGGTAGATCGCCTGTAGCGCCTCTTGCCAACCGCGGTCTTCCAGCGGCACGTCGTCGCGGATTTCCGCCTCGGCATGGGACAAATTAACGAAAAACGTCGGCCTGTCAATTTTGAAATCGGCGACAACCCGGCCGAAGATCAGGGCTCTCCAGTTGACACTCGCCGTAAGTTTTGGAATGTAGGCCACGGGCGGATCCGGATGCGCCTTTTGCACAATAACCGACTCTTCGAGGTCGAGGGAAAAACCGATGGGATGAAAATCCAGCCGCCCAATGGTAACTGTGTAGCCGTGTAGGGCGGCATTGATCTGCGCCTCCGTCCGGCGGCGCAAGGGTTCATCGATGAACCACGCAGCCGCGACCACGAGGAGGAGCGCGACCACAGCAAGAATTCCGACCCATTTCAAAAGCCGACGCATTTACGTTCACCGACTAGGGGTCAGTCCGGCCGGGGTCGGCTCAACAACCTCAGAGCCGCCCTGCCACGGCGAGAATGATGAGGATCAGCAGCAACAGGCCGATTCCGCCGCTCGGATAAAAGCCCCATCCGGCGCTGTACGGCCAAGCGGGAAGCGCGGCCAAAAATATCAGAATTAGTATGACAAACAGTAACGTACTCATGCTTCATTCCTCCCCATGTGTCGGTTTAGGATGTGTCGATACAGAATGAAGTCTGTGCGCTGCTCCGGTCGTCCGGTAGACGTCCTACTGCCCCCCCTCTGACGCTGCTTAGAGTTCCCTCGACCACTGATCGACTTGTTTCTCAGCCTCATCTTTTCCGATGCCATAGCGCTGCTGAATCTTACCGACGAGTTGATCGCGTTTGCCTTCAATCATATCGATCTCATCGTCCGTCAGCTGGCCCCATTTCTCCTTTGCTTTTCCTTTGAATTGCTTCCACTGTCCTGCGATTCGGTCCCAGTTCATCTTTTCCTCCTTCGTTTAATCCCGGAGTCGCTTTACCGGGGTTTTTTACGTTTGTCTCGAGCCCGTCAAGACTAAAACCAGTCCACCAACTAATGCGGCCGCGCCTAGAATAGGCGGAAGAGGAACTGTTCTTTCCCTCTCGACGGTGGCCTTGAGCGGCCCAACATCGACCACCTCTTCTTGGGTCACGTATGTGATTCCTTGATAAGCGAGCGCCAATACCCCCAGAACAATCAGCAAAATGCCGATCATCATTGCCGGTTTCATCGTACCTCCACAGAGTTTGCGGCCTTTCGCTACGGCTTGACCGAACGCACACCGATCAGAGGATGCCGAAAAGCCACAACAACACAATTAATCCGAACGGAACTCCTAACAGCCACAAAATTAGACCTTTTACCATTGCTCTAAACTCCTTCGTCTCCGTGCCGGGGATTCCATTGCCCCAAGCGTTGTATTGGCGGCCGTGATCACTAGCCTGCTCGTCAAAGCGTTCTGCCGCGCCCCATAATGAGACTGACGACGAAGAGAACCAAAAACACGACGAACAGAATCCAGGCGATTTGTGTCGCTGCGCCAGCCAACCCGGTGAAGCCCAAAATTCCTGCAATGATTCCTATTACGAGAAATATCAGCGCCCAGTTAAGCATAATGGGTAATCTCCTTTCTGAACATTTGCAGAAATACCGACAGGGGCGTGGGTCGTTTACTTGTGCCCGCATCGGAAATCCACTTTACGTTAACGTTGAGCAACAGACATGCCAGCAATTTGAACGTGCGGGTATGGAGTGCTTTTTAGTTTTTGATACTGACTACTTGGCTCATCGAGGATGCTGGTTGGAACAGGTCCATCTAGGGCGTCTCGCCGGTGGGATTCATCACCGTTACTGCTCCCACAACCGAGACAATCCATTTATAATTACTGCTCGCCAGGTGGACGGTGAGCCAACGTTTGAAGCAGGAGACCGGGTCATCTGTAAGTTCATTTTTCGCTTGAAAGTTTCCCCAATCTGCGCGATGTTCTGGCAGTATCACTGGCATGACAGTTGCGAACTTCCAACGACGGCACGTGGCAGCTGTAAAAAATGTCGCCCGGGCGAGCCTTCTGAAGCGGTAGCAACATAACAATATCAGCAAATATCATCGTAAGGAGAACTCATATGGATGAAAAAGCAGGAGGTCAGTTGGATGGCGTTCAGCCAGATGGCCCCGTCTCGGACCAAAGCGCGTTGCACGAGACCGCGCGCAGAGTCAGAGAGACCTTCAACTCGGTCCTGGATTCGATACGAGAGCGTTCGCCACGCGAAACCATGCGTAAGACTGGCGAGGCCGCGGAACAAGTAAAACACAAGACGGCCGAGGCGGCCGGGCAGGTCAAGCACTACTTCGAAGAGCATTCCGTTCGCGAGATGGCCGATGACGTGAGCGCGCTCATCCGCCGTTATCCGATCCCATCTCTCTTGGTTGGAGTGGCGGTTGGCGTATTGCTCGGCCGCAGGAGAGGGAGGCGCTTCGATGAATTCTAAGGACGAACATTCTGCCCGAGCAGGCTGGTCGGAATTATTCAGCGGCATCGCTTCAGATATGAGAAATCTCCTGGCGCAAGATCTGGAGCTCGCGAAACACGAAATGCAGGAGGGGGCGGGCCGTGTCAAATCGGTAGTAGCCATGCTGGCGACCGGTGCCTTGTTGGGCCTTATCGGCGCCTTCATGCTGGTTTTTGCGCTCGTTTACCTGTTGAGCGAAACCACGGCGCTTCCGCTCTCGGCCTCTTACGCCATTGTAGGGATTACGGTGATCGTGATCGCTGGGGTTTTGCTGCTCATCGCAAGAAGCAGGGCGGCACGTATCGACATCACACCACAACGTGCGGCGGAAGCGTTTAAGGAGGATTTGTTATGGATGAGTTCAAGGATCAGCAAGTCGTGGCAGAACGTGAACAGATCCGAACCGCATTGAATCATAAACTGGAAGAAGTCGAACGGCGGCTTAACGACAAGATCACGGAAGTGCGCACAGCTATTGCTCGGACGACCGATATCGAGTACCAGGTGAGACAACGACCGTGGAAAATGTTCGGACTGTCGGTTGGTGGTGGGTTCATTATCGGCCGGCTCTTCAGTGGTGGGCGGCGTAGCAGGCCACCCCGTTCACCCAAGGGAGCGCTCGAGGTCCAATCGGCGAGGCCCAGCGGGCTTATGAAAGGGGTAGTTCTCGGGTTGATGGCCGCTCTCTTGAGGGAAGCGACTCGCCAGGCGGCGCCGACGCTGATTGCATACCTGAAAGACTACTCCGCACGGGCCATTAAGCAGTACCGCTCACATGAGGAGGAGTGGCAGCCGCCGGTGGAGAGGCGGGCCGCTCACCATCCCGCATCTCACATCCGTTAGCTATAAAAACACGGACGGGCGGGCTGTCGTGAAATTATGCCCGCCTTCCGCTCTCCCTTTTTTAGCCTTGTCTCAGAACTGAAACAGATGACCGGGTTCAGAGACCCACAGGTGAGACAGACGCGCGTTCTGCCTGCTATATTCGTCGACCATGCAACAAGTTAGGCCTGATCCTGGCGGGTGAAATGACTGGTATATGCTTTGCTCGTAGGAGCGCTATCAAATTTCAGCCAGGAGGTTAGCGCATGCGACGAATAATCGGGTTAAAGGCCATCGCGGGTGCGGCTTTGCTCTCATTGACATTGCTGCCGGCCCGCGCAGGGGCAGCCCCATTGGCCGGGGATAATGAAGTCGAGATTTCCGGCGGCTTTTTTCATGCTCAGGGTTCTCGTGTTGGATCGCTCAATTTGGATGTTCAGTACGGTTACTATCTGACCCCGTCCTGGGAAGTGGGGCTGCGGCAAGGATTAAACTACAATTTCGTTGAACGCGCGAGAGACCAGTGGGTGGCCAGCACCACGCCGTTTCTGCACTACAATCTGCACTTGAGCGACGCACTGGTTCCATTTGTCGGCGGGCACCTCGGGGTGGTGTGGAACGATATTGATCATACAGGCACCATCGGTCCGACCGGTGGCGTAAAGCTTTTTTTTAACCCACAGACATACTTCAAGGTGGGGTATCGCTACGAGTGGTTTTTCGATCGGCTACGCCGTATCGGAGATCGGTCGGATCGCGGTAACCACATCGTGAACCTCGGCTTGGGATATGTTTGGGGCGGTGTCGGAGCGCGGCCTGGTGTGACGCAGGCCAGACCTTAATCGTGGCTGTGGAGACTACAGTAAAACCACTTTCAAAAAAGGACGGACGCCATGTACATATTGCAGCATGAAATACCGGATTCGGGTGATTCCCTCTTTCAGGCGGGCAGCTTACGAGTTTCGCAGGATTATGAAGATTACTTGCGCCCGCGTTACTTCGAGGCTCCAGAGAAGGAGCTCATGGCCGCCGTCCTCAACGACGCCATTGCGTGCCTCGCCAAGTACCGGTTCGCGCGTAACCGCTCGGGGCGCAAGTTTTACGCCGAAACTAAGGAGTGGTTTCTCGACACCGACACGGACTGGCCTTTTGCATTCGAAAATATCTGCCAGGTTTTGAAACTGAATCCCGTCTACGTGCGGCGCTGCTTAAGTGGTTTGTTCGAATCCGTAGACAACAACGAGGCGAAGGGTTCCGTGGTCGCGCTGCGGATATATGATCGCGTCGGCCGTAGGAGCATCAACCGCCTCCCATACGCGCGCCAAAGAATTCAATGCTCGGTGTAGAACTTGACGGTAGACCGTCGACCGCGCGACCGTTGTCGATCGCGTCGCGGCGGTCAGCGGTCTGTGGTCGGCGGTTTTACCCTGAAGAGACGATGGAGGTCATCTAGCTCCGACAGGGTTTCAATGTACAAGATCCCGTCGACAGCGCGTTCGGCGGGGATGTGATCGTCTAGAATAGACCTTGGAGAGGCTGCGCAAAACAGTTCCTCATCAGACTTCGAAGGTTCAAAAGAAGTGGCCGCATAGTATCGCATCGACCCTCCTGCGGTTTTATCAAGGTCCTTCTGCAGCCGGGCGTATAGCGTTTTCAACACGCTCGCTTCGCACGGTATACAGGCGTGGCGATCCGGCCGGTAGAGCGTTTTGAGGCCGAGGCAGACACGAAGATCCGTATAACGACATTTACCTTGGATCTCTCTGTAGCACTGAGTTACTGTTTCATGGGCTTGGGGAGAATAACTTTCTCTGGCTTTGTAGATGCGCGGAGAGAACGCACTCCTGCCGGGTTCGATACAAACGAAGTTCGGGTTGGAGATCACTAGCATGATGCCCTCGTTTGCCAATCTCGCCTCGATATCATGTATAACTTGCCTGGCGGCAGAGTCGAATAGCTCCGGCAACTTAAGCTCGTTTGTCCCAGGCAGCCACAGCCAGACTGGAGCGCGGTCATCGAGCGCGAGCTGAGTCGCGTTGGCGTTCCACAGGGCGAATGCAATCATCAGCTCATACCACCGATCCGAAGCACGCTTGAGCGTCTCTTGATCCGGATAGCCCGCTTTGAGCTTCGCGCACGCGCTCAAAATCGCGGCTTCCATTTCGGCAAGGATTTTTATCAACGGGATGCCAGCAGGCGGCAGTTGATCACCAAACGCGGCAAATAAACAAGCTTCCGCTCTAATGATAGACCGGGCGGGATTTCTTACGTCGGGCTCCACACAAGAGTACGGCGATTGAATAAAGCGGTCCGGCTCAATGGTAAAAATCGGGTCGGAACTTTTGCCTACCTCATCGGAGTCGGGCGAACGCTCAGACTTGGTTTCCATTAGGTTGGCCACGTTCAAATCTTCACCGGGGTCTGTCGAGTTCTCAGGCTGGGCCATTCGTTATCTCCCGTCCATGGTTTCACACATGTAGTGAGGTCTACACGCTCGAATCAACTGCTGCCTGGTTTGACTCGGTCGGCCGTCTTTTGCAAACGTTTCAGCAGCGCTTGAGCCCAGCGAAATTCAGTCGTGAGAATCGCCAGACCCGCCGGCAGTACAAGCAAGGGCAGGACCCGGCAACAGGATCGATCATGAATATCCCAGCAAGGACCAGGCCTCCGCCAACCAATATGACAATGGCTTTGCGTGCTGGCATGCCGACGAAATAAACTTCCAAGTGCGTTCACGTGAAATTGTCCGTGGTGGCGACTTGTTATCTTGGGAAATCGAGCGCAGACCACGACTTTAACCAATTCTAAGAATGTCCCTGGGAACTAATCTAAGTGTAGCTGTTCGTCTGTTAACTCAGGTTTTCAGCGCCCTCCGGTGCCCCGAGCTTTTCGAATGGTCCTCAAAATTCAGGTTGGACGCGTAGTTTTGCCCCCTGAGATAGCCGCGCCTGAAAGCTTCTTGATTCCATGCTGTCGGGAAACGTTCACGCAAGTGGGTTTGCGCCGCGCTAAAGCTTTTGCCGCGAAATTCGGGATTGAGAGCGGCTTCGAATCCAGTTCGATATATTGCTTCGTCGCGACTGAACGCTCCCTCTCCCGCCGCGTCATACTGAGCGGCTTCTGCATCGCGCAGCCCGATCCACCACTGCTCGCGGGCGGCATCGATGCTTTCCGCGCCAGTGACGGCCATGATCCTTCGGGCACTTTCGAGTTTCTCATCGTCTGAGGACAAGGCGATGACTACGGAGCGTCCCTTCCGCAGGGCATCCTCATACAGAAAGAGTTCATCCTTCGGCAAACCTCGGGCGAGTAGATTTTCAAGCGCGTCGCCTCCAGCCCCGCCAGCCAGCGCGCCTCCCAATCCCACTCCTCCTGCGATCAGGACAGGTCCCACTCCGGGCAAAAATAGACTGCCTAGCATGGCGCCAGCGGCCAGCCCGACGGCGCCACCCACCACACTACCTATTGCTTTTCCCATTCCAGGTTGTTCGGCCTCTTCTGTTGGAACGGTCTCAAGCTGCTTTGGCGGACGCCCGGGAAGCAACATGAGTATGTTTTTCTCTTCAAAGCCTGAATCCTTCAGTTTCTCTAAAACCAGTTCAGCTTCCTTTCTTGAAGCAAAGATTCCCGCGGCTGTTCTCATCGTATTCCCCCTCGTTTTGTGGCCCGGATTTTCACGCTTAGAGGATCCGCGACGACTGAAATGTGATGGAGGCATGGCAGTCCGCCCCGTCTTGATTAGGGGCGTCTGGCGCAAAGCATGTGCCAATCAAGTGTTGACCCTTCCTCCCCGTCACCAATTTGCTAAAGGAATTTTAAGGCTTGTCAGGTGTGGTTAATGCACGTCATCGGTTTCAAATGGGAAAGTCATATCGAGCTCGCACCCGCTGCAGTAATAACCGAGGCCACCGAGTGTCCCACCTCTGTGACTTATCGCCTTCTAAATGTCCCATGTCCACTACAGCGAGGCGGGAGGCTCGGCCAAAATCATTCTTCTTCACGGCATGACGGCCCGTGGCTCCGCTGGCACCGCCTTTGCCTAAAAGCACTGCGACCGTCTCCGGACATTCACCTTCGATGCAATGAGGAGAACACTTATGGCGCGACAAACGATCAGCAATAATCATGAGGAGAGCAACCGCATCGACAGCCGATTGCTCGCAGAGCTGATCGATGATCTCTATCGGCGACGATCCGCTTTGCTCGAAGGCGTGGCGGAAAACCGCGGCATGACCACGCTGACAGACCAGCGCGGCAGCGAAATGGAAGAGAGCGCGCAAATCGATCGCATCGCCCGTTTGCGCAGCCAGCTCAGTCAAAGAGGCCAGATGATGATCCGGGAGATCGAAGGCGCGCTCGAACGAGTCGCCGACGGCACGTACGGCATGTGTCGCCGGTGTGAGGAACCCATCGGCCCCGGGCGTCTGCGCGCCCTGCCGACGGCGATGCTCTGTATCGACTGCGCTAAGATCGTCGAGAAAAAACGGTCAATGGGGGGCGGAAGTGGCGATGAGCGCCTGCCTGTGAGATACGACGACTCGGCCGAGCCGTTTGAGGAAGAGCTGTAGTTGTCCGTTTATTCCCCTGATAGAAGGTTGAGACCGGAGCGGAGTGATGGAGTGGCCCTATACTCCATTACTCCGCTTCCTTTCTTCTATCTGAGCTGCTGCACCGCGAACTCTCATTTGATATCCTAGCTTTCCAAAGTCTTCCGTCAACCAGAATACGAGTGAAACTGACGTGTCGTTCCAGAGCGTGCGCGGTTGGATGGCTGGTTTTGTGCTTGGTCTCCAACGCTCAAGGTGTTCCGCTTGAGGATCTCGATCCGGCCCGAACCTGGCGGGTTCTTGCGATCGAGATCGTCGGCAACAGGATATTCTCCGACCGTGAGCTGCGACAAGAGATGCTTACAGAAGTGCGGCCCTGGTACCGGCCTTGGGGGGAACACCCGGTCTTTGACCCGGTGACCTTTCGCGAGGACCTTCGGCGCGTGGCCCGCTTTTATGAAGCGCGTGGCTACTATGAAACGGAAGCAGATTACGATCTCGAGGTCGATCACGAACGCGGGCTGATCACTGCGCGAATTCAGGTTACCGAGGGCGCGCCGGTGATGGTGACCGAGGTCACTCTGGAGATTGGCCAGGGGCTCAAGTTTCCGGCGTCATTACCGATACAGGAGGGGGAAATATTCGTCGAGCAGAACTACATCAGAGCGGCGGAAATCCTGCAGGAATATTTCCTCCGCCACGGGCGCGCTTATGTAGAGACGGACAGAAAGGCAGAGGTGAACCTTGACCGTTCAGAGGCGCGCGTGTGGTACCATGTTCATCCTGGACGGTTAGCGGTTTTTGGGGATACGACTGTAGAAGGCGTGGAACGCTACGATCCCGAGCTCGTTTTGAGGGAAGTGACTTATCGGCGGGGGCAGGCATTTTCTATTGACGAGGTTTCGCGCACGCGAGACAACATCGTTGGGCTGGGACTTTTCGGCAGGGTGATCATAGCGCCAGGGAAAGTCGAGGGGACTCCCGCAGCAGTTCCCATCGAAATACAGGTGACCGAGGCCGAACCGCGGGAGATCCGGGCACGGGTGGGATACAGCACGGAAGAGGAGTTTCGCGTTCAACTCGAATGGCACCACTTGAACTGGTTCGGTGGCGGGAGACGCTTGACGGTCTTGGGGAGGTACTCAGCTATTCTGGCCACCGGCGCGATCAGCTTCACCCAGCCGCACTTCCTATCGCCGCGAAATCAAGGCCTGCTCACGTTACGACACGATCGTGAAGATGAGCAGGCATATTTGTTGAACGCGTCGCGTTTTCACCCGCTTTTGGTGCACCGCTTTTCACGCTATTTCTCCGGCTACGTAGGGTACCGTCTAGAACACCACCTTTTCGACGATGTATCACCGGCCACTGTACAGGCCATCGGCGGTCTTCGCGATAGGGGAATCCGGTCCGGACCAGCGGTCGGTTTGCTCTGGGACAGTTTGGATGATCCGTTAAATCCGGCAACGGGGAGGGTGTTTCGCTTCGATCTCGATCAGGCGGGCGGAATCTGGGGCGGTCGCTTCAGTTTCTGGCGGACCACTGTCGAAGCAAGGCAGTACCTGCCGATCGGTTGGGATGTGATCCTGGCGGGCCGGCTGCGATTGGGGCTGGCAGATTCCATCGGACGTATAAGAAATCTTCCGCTGCACGAGCGGTTTTTTGCCGGCGGGGATGCGAGTGTCCGTGGTTACGGCCGCCGGCGGGTTGGACCTCTCAGCGCGGCAAATCACCCGATCGGCGGCTTGAGCCTGTTCGAAGGCTCTGTGGAGATGCGGCGCCCGCTCTGGGAATCGTTCGGTGGCGCGTTATTTCTTGATTTCGGACAGGTGTCGACGCGTGCGTTCAGACCACCCCTGGATGATCTCAAATTTGGTGCCGGCGTAGGGTTCTTTTACACCACTCCGGTAGGGCCGCTGCGGTTCGACGTCGGTTTTCCCTTCCAGCCTCCGCGTGGAGATCCTCGCTGGCAAATTCACTTTAGCATCGGGGGTTTTTTCTGATTATCGACTTCCCGTTTCTAGCCCGGATTGTTCACAGTAATCCCGCGGTAATGAACGATGAGGCCCTTCTGGGCTAGTCGTCGCTACCGTGAGAAATGTCAAATTGCAGCTTTCAGATTTCGAAAACCGGTCTGAGATCTTGAATAATCGGACTGGTTTCTTGTTTCTGGTTCTAAAAAACTGAGAGCCAGAAACCCGGAACCAAACGTTCGTTGAGTATGAAGGGTCTGGGAGTTACAGTAAAGACTGGGCGTAAGCCGTGCCCAGCTTGCTATGGAAAACGTGTGGCGCGTCATACGGTGGCTTTTTGCCGGCACCGGTCTGTTGCTGCTGGTTGCAGTTGTCGGTGTGGGAATCTATACGCATACCGATTCTTTTCGCGAGACGTTGCGGCAGAACGTTGTCGCTCAGGTCAATGCCGCCGTTCCGGGGGAATTAACGCTGGAGCGAATCGAAGGTTCAGTCTTGGGCAGTCTGACGCTTATCGATCTCCGTCTGTACCATGAGGGCAGTGAAATCTTGTCTGTTCCCGAACTTCGGGCCAGCTACCCGTTGCTGCCCCTGATCTGGGGCAGGGTTGAGATTTCCAGCCTGCGCGCATCCCAGCCGCAGTTGCGATTGCAGCGCGACGAGATGGGAGGATGGAACATCGGGGCCGCTTTGTGGCCTGAAGCCGAGACAGAGACAGCGTCGACGCTGGTGGTCGCAATACAATCGCTCGAGCTTCATCAAGCGAGCGTGGCGGTGGCACTTTCCGAAGCGCCCCAGGACATGTATCGTCTGACCAGTCTGCAGCTGGCCGGAAATGCCAGAATGGATCCCACTGGCACGCGAATCGAGCTGCAGGAGGTCTCTTCCCTGCTTGTGGCGGAAGGGTTTCCGGAAATGCGAATTGCCGGTGCGTTCGCGTACGAAAACACTTCGCCTGAGCCCGACAGATTTACATTTGAGCGGGTCGTACTGGAAAGCGGCGATTCGCGTATTCGCGCGACCGGAACGATACAAGACCTGGAGAGCTTCCACATCCAGGCACAAATTGACTTTGATCAAGTGGGGCGCGAGCAAATCTTGCAGTTGGTGCCCGATTGGCCTTTCGATACGGGACTGACTGGAACGGCCAACGTCAAGGGAAGGCCGGACGCGCTTCAAAGCGGGTTTGATGTTGCTGTAGCTGGTGCCAAAATCTCCGGCACCGTAGAGGCTAATATCACGGGCGATGTGCCGGAGTATCGCCTGGCTGCTAACATTTTGGGCTTCGATGTCGCCTTGCTCGCGGGGGAGGAGGTAGCCGGCACGCTGAGCGGTGTTGTTGATCTTGCCGGAGCTGGTTTTGAGTTGCCCAATATCAGGGGAACAGCAAACGTCAGGATTGACTCGACTGAGATCGCCGGCTGGCCATTGGGTCAACTGCGGGTGCGCGGGAAGTTACACGAAGAGGTTGCCACTGTGGACGGTCAATTGACGGGAGAATTGGCCCAGGGGAACTACAGCGGCACCATCGCGCTGCTAGAGCCGCTACGCTATGACATGTCGGTCACGGTAAAACAGTTCGATGTCGCCAGGGTTGCTCCGGATTACGGGCTCAAGGGTGAACTCAATTTGCAGGGTACGATCAAGGGATCTGGTCTGACTCTTGCGGAAATCAACAGCCGCATAAATCTCGACATTCTGCCGTCTACGATCGGTGCAGTGACGGTTCAAAAGGGCAACTTCACAGGCATTGTTGCACAAGAGCGCATCCATATCTCTCATGCTGCCGTAGAATCCCAAGACGCGCGGCTTACACTCGAGGGCCAATTGGGCCTCGACCCCGCAGAAAAAGGCCAGCTCGAGTATCGTTTGCGCGCGGCGGACGTCTCCCCTTGGCTTGCGCTTGTCGGCCTGGATGGTTCGGGTGGTATCGACGTGGTTGGACAGGCAGCCGGCAATCTCGATGATTTACGGGCTCGGGGCACTATGAACCTGCAAGCGCTTGCCTACGAAGGGATAACCGTGGGAAAGGGCAACATCGTTTTCGATCTGAGGCACACAGGGGAGTTGTCTTACCCGAAGGGAAATCTCAAGTTGAATTTGGCAAACATCGACGCGCCTATTCCTCTTCAGACCGTGCAAGGCGCGATAGGACTTGCGCCGGAGCAGCCGTACGGCTTGGCAGTGGATCTGAGCGCGCGCGATGCCGGCGGTCGTTCGCATGCAGTTGTGGCCGATGTCGATTATCAGACGAAGCAGATTCAGGCCCGCCTGACTCGGCTTGTTCTCAATTTGCCCCCGGACCCCTGGGCACTCGCGAAGCCAGCGGTCATCACTCAAAAAAACGACGTATTTACAATCCATCAGCTTCTACTGCGCAGTCGTAATCAATCTGCTTTCGTCAACGGGCAGTTTTCCTTGACAGGAAGCCAAGCGCTGGAGTTTGCGTTCAACGGACTGTCAGTTGAAGGTTTGCTAGCGGTCATGGCCGATCCGCCGCCACTGACAGGCCGCCTGGATGCGCAGGGTCAACTTGCGGGAACAGCGACTGAGCCAGCGGTCGGCGTCACCGCCCGGTTGACCGAATCAACGATCGCAGGTCAACGATATGCCGGTGTTACTGCCGCGTTCGATTATAGAGACCAGCTAATTAATCTCAATTTGACCGCGCGCCAGGATGACGCCCGTGAACTAAGGGCGGTGGGAGCAGTGCCGGTCGCATTGAGCTGGTATCCGGAGTGGCGCGCTGAGGCCGTGGGGAACATGGATGTGCGTGTCTTTTCCGACGGTCTGAGTCTAGCGTTTCTGAACGCCTTCGTTGGCGATCCGATTCAAAAGATTGGCGGGGAAATTTCCTTGGATCTGCGCGTTCGGGGATCGCTGGAGCAACCTGAGCCGCGGGGCGAATTTCAGCTGCGCCAAGGAAATTTCTTCGCGCGGCCGTTGGGCGTCAACATCGCTCAGATGAATGCCGTGGGCAGCATGGATCCCCAGAAGATCACGATCAATCAATTTTCCGCGCGCTCTCGCGACGGCACTCTGCAGGGAAGCGGATCACTGGCGCTCGCAGAATACAGCCTGGAGACGCTGGCTCTTTCATTGAAGGCAGAGCGTTGGCCGGCAATACACACCGAGCGATACCAGGCGGAAGTCAGTGGTGGCGTGAATATCGATGGAGCCGTAGCCGCGCCCAAAATTACCGGCAGGCTCAGACTCGAAAGCGCGAGCTTACGTCCGGATCTCGCTGTCCTCGAGCGAGGCGCAACGCCGGTCAGGCGCGACCCGACCATTGTCATTGTGCGCGAAGGCTCTCCAGAAGCTGTTCCTGCACCAAAAACGCAGCCGGTCAAAGTTGGCGAGAACGATTTTTATGAGAACGCCGCGCTGGATCTTCAGGTCGTATTGACGCCGGATGTCTGGGTGCGCCATCCCAATGCCAATGTCGAGCTTCTGGGAACGCTCAGGGTGTTGAAAAAGCCGACAGCCCGGCTGTCGCTCCAAGGAAATCTGGAAACGGCCCGGGGCTGGATCGGGTTTCAAGGACGACGCTTTGAGCTGGAGCGCGGCACGATGAAGTTTGTCGGTGGCGAGGACATCAACCCGGCACTGGAAATCGTTGCCCGGCGTCGCGTGAGCGATTACGATGTCAATGTGATCGTGAGCGGAACGTTGGAAAAGCCCGCGCTGGCCCTTCGCAGCGAGCCGCCTTTGGACCAGGCCGATATTTTGGCGCTCGTGGCTTTCGGCCGGCCGATGGCAGCGCTACGCCAGAGCGAGCAAATATCCTTGCAGCAATCTGCAATCGACCTTACGACCAATTACGCAGCAGGGATTATCGGCCGGGCGGTTTCCGATGCCCTCGGCGTGGAGCACCTGGGAGTCGACATTGGGGAGATCAATTTCTCAGGTGGCGAGATTCACCTGGGGCGGTACATTGGCGAGCGCACTTTCGTCACAGTCTCGCAGGAAGTGACGGGTGAAAGAGGAAGGGAAGTGGCGGTGGAGTACAGGCTCAGCCGTGAGTGGAAAGTGGGCGTCTCCGCCGATACAGAGGGCAGAAACGCTGTCGATATTATCTGGCACAGACGATACTAGCTCCTGCGGGTCACATTTCAAATTCCAGATTTCAGATCTCACAATTTTAGAAACGCGATTGAAATGTTGGGTATGTGTTATGTGAGGCAACACTCCAATTACTCCCAGTACGCCAACTTCTATTCTCCTCCCTGTCTCATAATCACTCACGGGAGCGCGTCGGAGCGGAGCAACGTCACGGTAGCCATTGCTCGATGCCCAACTTGTCCGAGAAGACAGAATCGATCATGCTTGAATTCGGCCGGGTGCTACATCCGCGTAAGTCCCAGAATGCCGGTGATGATGAGATAGAGAGCGACGACATAGTTCAGCAGACGCGGCATCAACAGGATAAGTATGCCGGCAATCAGGGCAATGAGTGGTTGGGCTGCAATGTAAAACTGCATAATGTGGTCACCGTTTTAATTCCGCAATACGATCCTCAATGGCGGGATGGGTGGCGAGAAAACCACCCCCGCCGCGGGCGCCCGGTTGTTGCGCAATCCAAGTCAGGGCGTCTACCAGATCGTCTTTCGATTGGCCGGCTCGCCGCAACAACTCCGCTCCGTGCTTGTCTGCTGCCAACTCGTCGGAACGACTGTACCCGCGGGCGATCAAGGTTCCTGCGATTGGAGTGATAGCGCCGGTTCCGGGGAACAACTGCTCCAACAGAATTGCTCCAATCTGGAGACCGGCACCCCGGACTTGAGCTCGCGCCACATGGCCCAGATCATCATGAGCAATTTCGTGCGCCATGATGCCGCGCAGTTGGCGGTCGTTAGCCTTCTCCAACAGCCCGGTGGTGACAAAGAATTCGCCGCCCCCGCCGCTCGCCGCGTTTATTTCCGGGCTTTCAATGATGCCGATGCGGACCTCTTTGGGAGTACGCGGCCGATCCATTACTTTGAGCAGCGGCGTCATGATCTGGTGAAGTCTTTTTGCCTGAGCAGGATCGACCTGACGGACGTCCGGGACTCGTTCAGCAGCCGGATCCGGCGCCGGCGGCTCCGTCACAACGGTGCAACCGCCGACGATCAAGCTCAGCATCATTGCTAAAAACGCGAGCTTCACTGTGCGGCTTCGCTTTTTCAGAGAGCGGTTTGTCGTCATTCCGCGTTAATAGAGTTAATAGATAAGCGATCCAGCCTCGATTTGTTTCTTGCGATCGAGGTACTCTTCGCGAGTAATGCGTCCGGCTTTGTAATCCTCTTCGAGGCGTTCCATCTGCCGATGGGCCTGGTATTCATATCCCGCACCAGCGCCTAAAGCTCCCACCGCTGCGCCGCCTAAAAACGCGCAGCCTGAGCCGATAAGGCTTGTGGCCAAGAGCAAAGCCATTACAGTTTTCATTTGCGTTCCTCCTCTACATCTGCCAGATTTTTAGACCTGGGCGGTGCTTTTTCTGCTACAAACATTCCCGCCAAAAACAGATTGTATCGTGAGTGAGGCAATTGCCATGCCGTCAGTGAAACTGTTGGATTTTTCGCAAACTAGGTTCCGCGCCGTCTCAAAAGTGAAACCATCCGGACTGTTTTGTCGCATTTCCGAGACGGCAGGTCTCAGTCAACAGTTCCAGGTGTCAGTGTAAAAGAGGGTTACACAGTTGAGCCAAAAATTGAGGGGTCCAATGGGCACATCGAAAGCGCGCGTCCGGTCCGGCACGCAGGACCGGGGCTTCAAAGTCTTGG
Source organism: uncultured Syntrophobacteraceae bacterium (assembly GCA_964410485.1). Lineage (GTDB taxonomy): Bacteria > Desulfobacterota > Binatia > UBA9968 > UBA9968 > CAYPHJ01. The sequence continues at coordinate 46,244 of CAYPHJ010000011.1, read as the reverse complement.
TTGTCGATGATAGCGAAGCGTCGCTCGAAGCGACGGCGCGCTATCTACGGCTATGTGGCCATACCGTCTACACGGCCGAGGATGGCCAGTCGGCTATCGCTGCGGCGGTAGCCTTTAAACCGGAAAAGGTGTTGTTGGACCTCTCGCTCCCTGATATGGACGGGTATCAAGTGATCTCCAGAATGAAAGAACTAAGCGCGGTGCGGAAGACGATCTTCATTGCACTGACTGGTTACGGCGAGGAGGAAGAAGCGCGCGCGCTACAAGCTGGTTTTGACCACTATTTAACCAAGCCGATAGACATGGAACTGTTGAACAAACTGATCGAAACTGAGAGGTGAATCTCGGGTTCAATGTTCCGGCTCAACCGGGCGGAACATTGAACCCGATTGAACCAAACCGGCTAAGCGGCCATTCGTTTTTTTCGCTCAACCGTCTTCTGCCAATGTGGTTCAGGTTGATGGGCACGCTTGTACAATATCAGACCTCGCCGAACGTAGTCGGAGTCAACTCCGAGGTGCGAGCACACACTTTCGAAGGTGAACAAACCATCGTCGTCATTGTTGAAGAACCATTCGTGTGTCTCGCGGAATATTTTTTTCTGTCTACGAGTCCGGCATTCCAGGTTCTTAAAGTAGCACAAGAGCGCATCTTCCAATACCGCGTTCATTAATTCGATTTCCGGTTGGCGCGATCTTTTCGAGCGGTAGGTTTGCCAATATTCATACGGCGCCAGGATATCTGATTGGAACTGAAATCCTTCGGATTCGTTTGAACCGAATGCCCCGATGTCCACATCGAATTCGTCGTTCATAATTTTTAAATCCCTTCCCGTAAATAATTCGCGGCCTTCAAGAACCCGCCTGCGCGGGGAGAGAAGCAAGCAGCGAGCCAATTTGCTTGTAGATGCCCCATCTTGCCGAGTTGGGACCGAATCAGTGCTGACTGCACGTCCAACGATTCAAGTGACTTAGGGCGGGACAGGTTTGTAATCGGTCGCTTCGTTTTGACCGGCAAGCGCGAGGACGTCGCCCAAGAATCCCGCCAGCTGTCTCACTTATGCGTCTCCTTTATGGGCATTGAACGGCAAGGGGCTCGCGCCGGCGTGCAGGTTTTTTCCCAACGTTCGATTTCTGGGAACTGATTCCAGCCTGGCAACTCCGCACGCGGGAAGCTGTGAAAAAATGCCCGTCCACCATTCGACGAAGCTCAGGACGAAACGGCTAAGTACTGGAATTCGTGATTGCGCCATTCCGTTCGTGGTGAGCCTGTCGAACCATGAACGGATTTTTTTCACAGCTTCCCCCGTCTGGAGGGAAAAACGAAAGATCGAAGGGGTGCTGTGGCTGGTCTGCTATCTATGCGGCAGCACGCACGGCTGCGGCGCTTTTTACCCGGTCATTTACCGTGTCCCAGTCCACGTTTGCGAAAAACGCCTCAATATACTTGCTTCGATCCGAAGGGCTGTAATCCAGCAGAAAAGCGTGCTCCCAGACGTCCATCACCAAGATGGGCTTAAATCCCGATGGAACGCCGTCTTGATGTAGCGCCACCCAATGATTCGACAGCTGTCCGGTAACCGGATCTTGATATAAAATCGCCCAACCCACGCCGCGCATTTCGCCTACTGCGCTAAATGCTTGTTGCCATTTATCGAATCCGCCGAACGTTTCCTGTAATGATTTGCTGAGCTGCTCTGAAGGAGCGCCTTTGCCCATTGGCGCCAAATTGCCAAAATAATATTCATGTAAGACCATACCCCCGTATTCAAAGCCGAGCCGCCGGGTCCACTCGGCATAGGCGGGATCCTTGCCGGACGCCTCTCCCTTGCTGATCATTTCCATGATTTGTTCGTTAAGAAGATTGGTATTGTTGACGTAACCTTTGTACAGGGAAAAATGCATTTCCAGTGTCTTATCCGAAATTCCCTTGAGCCCTGAGATGTCGAAATCCTTCGCCTTATAGCTCTGCATTGCCATTTTGCACCTCCTTGTGAAAATACCCCTGAGTCCTAGATACGGCCAACTCTGCTGGAAACAGCTCTGATGCCCGAGTAAACCAAAAAGAAGGGAATCGTTGGCGGAAAACAAACGCAACCAATATGCCAATCGGATAGCAAACTGAAACGGGGTTCCTACTGCTCGACGTACCAAGATCGAGACTTTTTTCTGGTTGACGAGATCCAAAACCGACGTGGCCTGACATAGTTCTGGAAGAGGGTGTGGGCGAGCTAAGGCATGAGCGAAGATGAAAGAACGTTTTTATCCGAGCTATGACGGTATAGATTTTGCCTAAATCGGCTGATGGTGTATCGAGCGGATCCCGCGGCTGAGATCAATGACCGATCTGTGATGCTAAATGCTTTTCAGTCGAAGAAGCCTAGATAAACAAACCTTTTTTTATCCTGGAAGGTGTGGCGACCTCCCACTATATCTGGCAGTCCCGCAATCGGTTGTGCCCACCCAGGAATGTCCAAGTCATGAGACAAAGCCGCGCGGTTGCGTCCCAAGAACGAGACATATACATTAAAGTGATACTGAAATTTTGCATGATGGTGTTTTTGTGTTACCTCATATAACGACAAAAGAACGCGCAGATAACCTGACGGGAGCGAAGGGCAAAGGCTTGAGCGGAACTGTTCTGGTAGCCGAGGATCAAGAAACCGCACGAAAAAACATATGCCGGTTTCTGCAGCAGGAGGGCTACCGTGTCGAGGAGGCAGCGGATGGTGAGGCGGCCATCGAGGCCATCAGCAGTATGGACTTCGACTTGGTGCTCACCGATCTTATGATGCCGGGGGCCGATGGGCTCGCCGTCCTGAGGCACACGCGCGAGATCGCCCCTAACACGTTGGTTATCGTGACGACCGCTTATGCTTCCGTCGAGAGCGCGGTCGAAGCACTGCGGCTGGGCGCTCAGGACTACATCTTAAAGCCTATCATCTTCGAAGATCTCTCGAGCAAGGTCCATCATCTCATGGAATACAAGAATCTTGCCTGGGAAATCCAGATGCTGCGCCGTGAGTTGAACCGCAGCCGCGATCTGTCGAATCTCGTTGGGAACAGTCGGGCCATGAAGGAGATCTTTACTCTCATCGAAAAAGTGGCCATCTCAGACTCGACGGTGCTCATTACCGGCGAGAGCGGTGTCGGCAAGGAGGTGGTGGCGGCTACGATGCACTCAAGAAGCCCCCGCAGGGAAAAGGTGTTTCTGCCCGTTAACTGTAGCGCGATTCCAGATACCCTACTGGAAAGTCAGCTCTTCGGGCATGTCAAAGGGGCGTTCACCGGTGCTCTCAGCTCTCAGGAAGGCCTTTTCCAGCGAGCTCGAGGCGGCACGATTTTTCTAGATGAGATCGCGGAGCTATCGCCGCTTCTGCAACCAAAGCTTCTCCGCGCCATCGAAACAAAGGAAATTTTGCCCGTGGGCGCCACACAACCGGTTCAGGTTGATGTGCGCGTGATGGCCGCCACGAACCGCGATCTAAAGGAGGAATGCCAGCACGGCCGATTCCGTGAAGATCTTTACTACCGCTTGAACGTGATCAACATTCACATTCCGCCGCTTCGCGAACGGCGCGAGGATATTGCCCCGCTGGTCGACTACCTCATCCGGCGCCACAATGTCGACATGAAAAAGCAGTATAAAGGGGCGGAAAATACCGCGATCAGAATATTGATGTCGCTGCCATGGAAGGGCAACATTCGTGAACTGGATAACGTCCTGGAGCGCGCAATGATCCTGGGCAACAGCGAGTGGATAACGGCCGACGATCTCCCCAGCGTGGACACCTCGGATGGAAATCAGATTTTTTACTCCGGCCCGCATGAATTGAAGGGCGCGCTGCGGGCTTACGAGAAGATGCATATCGAGAACGTTCTCAAAGAAACAAAAGGAAATCGGGGTGAGGCGGCAAAGCTTCTGGGGTTGAGCCGGTCTTCTCTATATCGCAAGCTGGAGAGCTTGGGTATCGACAGAAACGGAACCGATTAAAGCGAAAAGAGAGCTGGAGCAACGCTCTGGCATATCACATTCCGTCATCCACTATCGGAAGGCTGATGCGGAAAGTACTTCCTTTTTCCGCTCGACTGGCATAGGTAAGACTACCCTGGTGCCCTGACACTATTTGTTGCGCGATCGGAAGTCCCAAACCAGTTCCCCCACGTTTGCTTGAAACGAAGACGTCAAATATTCTCATGTCCTGCGGTACTCCTACGCCCGTATCCTCCACTTCGAGAACTACGCTGTTCCCCCGCTTGTAGCCCCTCAAGGTGAGATTCCCGCCACCCGACATTGCTTCCACGGCGTTCTGGCACAGGTTAAGCAGGGCTTGCTTTATCTTTTCGCGGTCCAAGTTCAGCTGGGGCAGATCCGGCTCGAACTCTAGCGCGAGAATGACCCTGCGCTCCGCCCAGCGCTGCCGCTCTTGGCCGGCAATGTCCCGGCCGATTTCCGTGACATCCGCAAGTTCCAAATCAAGTTTAATGGGCTTTGAAATCGCGCGGAACTCCTGAAGCCACAAGCGTGCCCGGTCCACTTCTTTCTTGAGATCCTGCAGCGTCGACGTCACGACATCGTCAACGGGGATCTCCCGGATTCTACAAAGTTGCTCGAGGAATTGGACGGCGGTGTACATGCCGTTAAGTGGATTACTGATGTCGTGTGCCAGCTTTGATGCGGTGAGACCGATTGCGGACAGAAGTTCCCCCTGCCGCAGCCTTTCTTCTCCGTGCTTTCGCTCAAGGATGCGACCAAGCTCAACTCCGATATGCGACATGATCTGGCTCAGCGTCGCGTCGAGCTCGAATTGTTCTTGAGACAGAACTTCCATGACGGCGACTGTTTCCTGTCCGGCTACAATTGGAAAGGCAAAGGCTGACTTGATTCTCAAAGCCTTTGCTGTTTCCGCTCTGGGATCAGTGGCGTCTTGCCCCAAATCCGCCACCCAATGCAGCTGTTGGGTAGCCATGACCCGCCCAATCAAGCCGATCCCCGGCTTGAATTCAAGCGCATCACTGGCTTCGCGGAAGCGTGAAAGCGGTTCGGGAATTTTCCAGTAGGACACGCGACGTGTAATCGCCGTGGTTAACTTGCGGTAGATATGCCCCATGAGCGGCACCGTATCAGAACAGGGCAACGGCGTCGCCGTGCAGATCGTTTCAACGGTCATCTCCAGAGCCTCGTCGATGGTTGCGGCTCGATTGGCCACCGCGGCGACTTCCTGGAGCAGACGAATGAGCTTGTCTCGTTCGACAAGCAGCTGCTCGAGTCGAGCATTTTTCGAACGGAGATCTTCCTCGACGTTAGGCTCTTTAGATTCGCTCGTTGACGCTTGCAAGTGTCACTTCGCTCCAGTTGGATTCGGAGTCCGAGCATCGCATTCCGTTTCCCGACCGGGAAGCAGAACCTTCCGACGCTGCCGACACGCGACTAATTCCCTTTCGCCTTAAACGTTAACCTAAACCGCAACCTAAACCTAGCAGGCTGCTGAAAAACTCTCCGTTCACCCTTCGAGAACCTCAGGGCGAACGGAGAGGAACTTGAAATGAGTAGGGATTTTCTGTTCATGCTGGCCTGTCGAAGCATTCCGAATCTTTTTTCAGCAACCTGCTAGTGCCTAGGCGTTATGTGCTCCGCTGTGAACTCGAGACCTCGGACCCGAGAGTCGGAACTGATTTGTTATCCGCTTCTGCTGAGCGCCAGAAACATGTTGCTTTGACCGCGCCGGATCAGAAGAAGCAGGCTTTTCTCCTTCGCGTCAGCAAGTTTTTTGCGAAAATCGTTAACGTCCGTAACGGGGTTTCGATTGATTTCGAGAATGACGTCTCCCCGTTGTAAACCGGCATCTTCAGCGGCGCTCCCTGCTTCCACAGTCGTCACGATCACCCCCTGCGGCCGGTCGAGCCCCAGACTGCCGGCGACTGCGGGAGTTACGGGCTGTACCGCCAAGCCAAATGCTGCCTTCTCGGGGGGATCACCGGGAGCGACGGCAACAGCATCGTCTTTGAGTTCGCCGATTGTAACGGTGAGCTTCACTTCCTTCCCGGCCCTGACAACCGCGACGTCAACTTTGCGACCGACCGGGGTCTGCGCGACCACAAGCGGTAGCTCTCCGGGCTCTTTGATCGGTTTTCCGTCGAAATTTACAATCACGTCTCCAACCTGTATTCCAGCGCGCTCAGCCGGACCACCTTCGGTGACAGTAGAAACAAGGGCGCCCCGAGGTTCTGGCAGCTGCAAAGACTCGGCAATTGCCGCCGTAATGGGCTGAATCGCTACGCCCAGCCAGCCGCGCGTCACTCTGCCCTTGTCCTTCAGTTCGGGCAAAATCGATTTGACGAGATCGATCGGAATAGCGAATCCGATGCCGATAAAACCTCCCGTTCGGGTAAAAATGGCAGTGTTGATTCCCACGACTTCTCCACGAAGATTGACCAGCGGTCCCCCTGAGTTTCCCGGATTGATCGACGCGTCGGTCTGTATGAAGTCGTCGTAGGGCCCGGCCCCGATATGACGCCCTTTGGCGCTGACGATGCCCGCGGTAACGGTCCGATCCAGGCCGAAGGGATTGCCGAAGGCGGCGACCCACTCGCCGACCTGTAAACTGACGGAGTCGCCGAGTGAGATCGGCGTCAGTTTGCGACCGATCTCGATCCTAATCAGAGCGACATCTGTTTTGGAATCACGCCCTATGATTTTTGCCGTGTGCTCCGACTTGTCAGCCAGCCTGACGATGATCTTCTCTGCGTTCTCAATCACGTGATTGTTGGTAAGGATCAGTCCATCGCTATCGATGATAAATCCCGAACCCAGACCACGCTGCGGGCCCGGAGGAGTAGGTTGGCCAAAGAACCTGCGCCAAAATTCTTCAAAAGGATCTTGTTCACCGAAGGGAGATGGGGCAGGTGGCGTTGCCCTTCTTGGGCCCACCGTAGATATGTTGACGACCGACGGCTCAACTTTTTTCGCCAGTGTTACGAAATCGGGCAATGAGGAGATCGCTTGCGCAGCGGTCTGTGACGTTTTTTCTTGCGCCGTGAAGAGGTGGGTACCGGGATAAATCATGGCAGTTGCGGCCGAGAGAAGAATCGCGTATAGCCATATGCGCCATATTTTTTTGGTCGTAGTCATGGGAGACATCCTTCCCAATAAGAGTTCGGGCGACGACGTGTCTGCGATTCGAGCGGACCCGCCGAACAATGATTGTTTAACAGATTAAAGCTGGATTAAATAGACTAAAATTGTAGCGGTTACGTGACGCAGCATCAAGAAGCGCTGCGAGGGAAGCGGGCTATTAAGCTCTTCTAGGGTTCATGGTTGAACGGACGTTGAACCATGAACGTATCTATTCGAACTTACGCGGCGGGCTTGAAGCTTCGCGCACCGGCTTGAACATTTTCCAAAGCGATGGATTGACGGTGCATGTCAGGAATCCCAGTTCTCTTTCATGAAAGAGTGCGCTGTCAGGTATTCAACTTCCTCGTCGAACAGGTATTCTGAGCTGCCGCTCTCAAAACTCACCAGTAATAGCCTTCTGCCCAGGTTTTCCGTCACGCACACCAGGGTTCCTTCTTTGGGCAACAACATGCCTGTTTTCTGCGACCGAACGGATTTCCTAAGCCTTACCCTTGTACCCAGTCTCATAGGGCCTCCGGTTGTAAGATTTTTTTTCCTCAGTCAAACGTTTCTCCCGATACCTTCGCTAGATTAGCCCTAATCGGTCTACGGCAAGGTTCGTGCCAAGCTAAGCTACAACCTATTGTCGTAGGGTTTTTGCCAAACACTAACCTCGGTGGGACGGTCGTGTCTCGGATGTTGAACAATACGCGGCTGCTTTCTTACTTTTGCAACAGTCGAACAAAAAGTGTAGAAAAAATCGGCCAGCAACGCGTGTCGCACCGATTCGCACATTGGCAACAACTATTCTTACCGTAAAAACAGGACGA